>JBFHXM010000064.1:0-6507 GCA_041598975.1 Candidatus Woesearchaeota archaeon
CCAAAAAAGTTATTTTAAACTTATTTCATTATTATAAAGTAACTAAGTATAATATTAGTATAAATATTTGAAGAAAATTTTAATAAAGAAAAACAAAAACAAAACATTTAAAACAGGTTGGACAAGGAATATATTATGACTGATTTTTTTACAGAGATTAATTTTCCATATCCTAGTTTGAGGCAAGGACAAGATAAATTTATTGAGGAAGTTTTTAGAACAATCAAAGAGAATAAAAATATTTTAATCAATGCTCCAACAGGACTGGGGAAAACTATTTCTGGACTTCTTCCAGCAATATATATTGCAAAGCAAAAAAACCTAATGGTTGTTTGTTTAACTTCCAGGCAAACACAGGCAAACCAGATTATAAAAACTATTAAAGACATTAATGAAAAATCAAAAGATGAAATAAATTATGTTGCATTTATTGGAAAGCGAAGCATGTGCGCACATTATGATAAAGATTTGTATCCTGCTCAAGATTTCAATGATTTTTGCAAGAAAATGAAAGAGCAAGGAAAGTGCAAATTTTTCATGAATACGAAAAATACTGATTATGAAGAACAAATAAAAGAGATTCTCGCAGAGTCTTCAAAATCTTTCATGGATGTAGAAGGTTTTGTTAGTTTTTGCAGAAGTAATAATTTTTGTCCGTATGAACTAGCAGGGAAAAAAGCTTACCAAGCAGATGTGATTATTTGCGATTACAATTATTTTTTTGCAACAGGAATTAGCGAAAATTTTTTGGGAAAGCTTGGCAGGGATTTAAGTGATTGCATTTTAATTGTTGATGAAGCACATAACCTCCCAGACAGGATTCGTGGTGCACACTCATATGTACTTAGTACTGAGCTTATCAAGAATGCACTAAAAGAGATGAATGATTTTATTAAAGAGGCGAAGTACGATTCTTATCTCTCCAATTTAAAAACTACTTTGGAGGAAATATATTTTGACAAAATACTTGGAGATAAAATAGAAATTCTTATTTCTAAAGATGAATTTTTGGAAAAGTATCTTGCAAAGTTCAATCTTGAAATTAATATAAAAAAAATAATTGACAAACTACGAGACATTGAAGCTATTGTAAAAGAAGACAGAATTATTTCTTATATTGGGAGAGTTGCTAATTTTTTAGAGATGTGGATTTCAATTAATGAAGAAGAGTATTTGCGAGTTCTTGAGAAGAATATTAAAAAAGATACCACAATTTTATCTTTGAAAATAAAGTGCATTGACCCTGGAGAGATAAGTTCAGAGGTCATTAATAGCACTTATTCAACAATTTTCATGTCAGGAACATTAACTCCAATTGAAATGTATAAGGACATCCTGGGTGTTGAGAATGCAGAGCTTCTGGAACTTGAAAGCCCTTTTTCAAAGCAAAACCAACTGACACTTGTTATTGATGATGTTACTACAAAATACACAAATAGAAATGATGATATGTACAAAAGAATTGCAAATCATATCGAAAATGTTTTGAATGCAACACATGATAAAAATGCTATTGTTTTTTTTCCAAGTTATGTTTTAATGGAGAAAATTACTGGCTTTGTTTCCATGAGGAAGCTCGGCAAGAAAATCTTGAAAGAGCAAAGGTACATGACAAAAGAAGAGAAGGAGAAGTATGTATATGAATTTAAGAATGACTCTGGTTTTGATAACAAAGCAAAGGTCCTTTTCGCAATAACTTCCGGGTCTTTTGCAGAAGGATTAGATTTGCCTTCAAAAATGCTTGAAGTTGTTATTGTTGTTGGGCTTCCTTTGGGAGTTCCTGATTTGTTCACTAATTCAGTTATCAGACATTTTGATAAGAAATTCAACAAAGGACAGATGTACGGTTACATATATCCTGCTATGAACAAAATTGTTCAAGCTGCGGGAAGGTGTATTAGAACTGAAGAGGACAAAGGAGTTATTGTTTTGATGGACAATAGGTTTTTATGGGCATTGTATGCGCAAACATTTCCTAAGCATTGGAAGTTACATCGTAGTAAAGAATATGCTTTGGAGATTGGGAATTTTTTTGATTGAGCATTAAAACTAAAAAGTAATAAATCTTATAAACAAAAGAATAATTGTAAAATAATTATGAGTGAAAGATTTAGCATAAGAAATTTTTGGTTGCCAGTTTCATTCCAACAATATATTGAAACTGCAAAAAAATTAGAAAAATCCATAAAAGACGTTAATCCAAATACTACAAGTCATGTACTTTTAACAACTGATAGCTACGACTATAATGGGTGGGGAAGCTTAACACAAGTTACGCCTGAAGTTGAAAAAGCATTAGATAGAAGAAGAAAAATCAGATTAGAAGAATTAGATGAAAATTTATGGGAACAATCACTTGAAACTGGCCTTTATATTCATGATAATACAACTCAAAGTAGATATATGATTACACTAACAACTGAAAGTAGAGCACAAAAAGAATTAATTTTTTACTGTCAATCCATAGATAAAAAATCTCAAGTAGTTTTTGATAGTTTCAAAAAAACAAAAGGATTACAAAGATTATGTAATGGACACACAAAACCTTCTGAATTTGCAGAATTATTTGCATTAAGACATTTAAATTAAGAATAAGATAAAACAACAATATTAATATTGTTGTTGTCCTCTTTCGTAGTATCCTTGCGGGTGGTCGCACACAGGACACTTCTTAGGCGGAACTTTTCCGTAATGAACATTTCCACATTTTCTACAAACCCACGCAATCTTTTCACCATCTTTGCTTGAGTAAAGAGTTCCATCTTTAAGTTCAGATAGCAATCTTTTGAATCTTTCTTCGTGCTCTTTTTCCACTTTCGCAAGTAAGCTGAAAAGGATTTTTGCTTGTTTGAAGCCTTCTTTTTCAGCAATTTTCTCCATTCCAGGATACATGGAAGTATTCTCATAATGTTCACCATCTATGCATGTTTGTAAATTCTTTTTTGAATCGCCAATACCTTCAACTAATTTGAATAATAATTTAGCATGTTCGTGCTCGTTTCTTGCTGTCTCTTCAAAGAAGTCCGCAAGTTTTTGGTGCCCTTCTTTTCTTGCTACTTTTGCAAAGAAGTCGTATTTGTTTCTTGCCTGGCTTTCCCCAGCAAAAGCTTCCATTATAGCTTTGTATGTTTTTGGATATTTTTTTTCTATGCCCATAATAGTATATTTAAGTGAGCATAATTTATAAAAATTTGTTACCTGAAATATTGAAGATAAATCAAAAAATATTTGAAAGAATGAAGAAAAGGGAAAATCACTACCATAAAAGAAAAATATATAAACAATCTTCTTAATTAGTAGTTATTATGAATAAAAAACCAATAACATTTCAAGGATATCAATTTTTTTTTAGTGAAGAAAATGATATTTTAGTAGCCCAAACAAGAGGAGATAATGTTGATAATATGGACCAAGCAGAAGAGGATTTTGTGAGAGAATTATTGAAACCAAAATTAAATTACCAATTTCTATCAAGACATTATGACAAGACATTTAATCATGCTTGTGGATTTGCTCAAGTTAATTCAAAATCTCATTATATAGTACAAGGTTTTCTTTTAACCTTAACTGGAGTTGGAAATAAAAAACTATATTGGGACAAAAATGTTCCTAACTGGTTTGAAAATTATAAAAAAGAATTAAGTAAAACAGATTCTGGGTTATTTACAATAAAATTCACAGGTATTCCAGAAGGTTATGAAAGATTAGAAGGTATTTTAAAATCAAAAAATATTTGAAAGAATAAAAAGAGAAAATAAAGAAAAAAGGAAAAATACTGACATTATGCAACATCGAGTATCTTCTTTAATATGATTGAATTAATTATTGAAAATATCAGATATGTCCCAAACCAACCAAATGTAGTCAATCCCAAAAAGTTGAAAAATTCTCCAAATGGGCCATAAAGGGCTCTTACATAAAAGAACATAGCCATCATAGGTATCATTGTTACAAGCATGATTTTTGGGTTCATGGTATGCTTCATCATTTCAAAAGATTTTTTCATATGCTCTTGCTGCAAAACTTGTGCTTTCTTTGGGTCTTTAGCCATGATTTTTCTCATTTTTTTCTGGCTTTCCTTCATTTCCTGCTTCAATGCCTTAATCGCAACTTGGTCTGAAAGGTACTTGTTTACAAGCGTGATAAACAAAGAAGCCACAAGGGTAATTACATAAATATCCAATGTGTATGAGCCAGTAAAAGGGATGTTTTGTCCTAAAACCAATATTGTTTGGCTAACACTTTGGTTGATTGATTCATTAATAACCATATTAAATTTAATTTTATGTTATTTATAAATTTTTATTTACTTTATTTAATAAAAAATAATGTTTTGATTATAAATATTTAAGAAGTAAAAATATTTGAATTTGATAATTTACTGAAGCCTGATGCTTTCGAGGTTTTCTGCAACGTAAATCTTGGAGTGAGGGATTATTTTCCTAACTACCCCTGAAAAGAAGTTGAGTTTTACAGGGTCTCCGTGATTGAGTATGATTTTCTTTGGCTTGATTGAAAGATTGGACAAGAACCTTTTGTTGTTTGGCAAATCGCTGTGTCCTGAGAAAGCACCTTTCATTTCGTGCACCTGCATTTTCACTTCAACTTTGTCATCTGAGCTTCCAGTATTTGAGAGGAGTATGTCTTTTTCACCGTCTTTCACTTTTCTTCCCAAAGTTCCTTCTGCCTGGTAACCTACAAATACTATTGAGTTGTTTTCTTGAGGCGCGAAGTTTTTGAAATATTCTACAGAAGTTCCTCCATTAAGCATTCCTGAGGTTGCGAGAACAACTGCAGGTTCGCCACTTTCAAATATTTTCTCTCTTTCTTGTCTACTTCCAACTTGAACGAAGTTTGGAATAGTGAATGGATTGTCTTTTTTTAGGATTCTTCCTCTTAGATCCCTTCTTAAAAAGTCTGGGTACGCAGTATGGATTGCTGTAACCTCCCACACCATACCGTCAATATATACTTTCAAGTCTTCAGGAAGTCTGCCTTCCTTAATCATTGCCTCAATTACAAGCAACATCTCCTGACTTCTTCCAATACCGAAAACTGGAATTAGCACTTTTCCTTTTTTTACATATGCCTCAATGATGATTTTCAATAGTTCTTCTTCTGCATCGAGCTTTGACATTGCATAATCTTTAGGTCCTGCAGATGTTGTTTCCATCATCATAGTTTCAAGTCTTGGAAATTCTACAACTGCATGATTAAGCAGTCTTTGCTTGAAATTGTAATTAAAGTCTCCAGTATACAAGAAGTTGTGCATACCATTTCCAATGTTCACATGGCAAAAAGCACTACCTAGAATGTGTCCTGCGTTGTAAAAAGTAAGTCTTACGTCAGGTGTGATGTCAGTTACTTCTTCATAATTTAGCGTAATTACGTGCTTGAGCATTTCCTTGATGTCTTCAACTTTGTAGATTGGTGCAACATTGGAATTGTAGTCCCTAATTTTAATGTAATCCACTTGTGAAAGCGCCATTAAATCCCTAGAAGGTTCTGTACAATAAACCGGACCTTTGTATCCCACTTTATACAAGTAAGGGAGAAGTCCGCAATGGTCCATGTGTGCGTGAGAGAGTACTACTGCGTCTATGTCCTCCACTTTGAAATCTGGTGAGTCCAAAAGAGGGAATTCGTCTGGGTCGCCAAAAGGGACTGCAGGAGAGATACCGCAATCGAACAATATTCTTGATTCTGTTGTCTGCAAGTAAACTGCTGATCTTCCTACCTGGTTTCCAGCACCAAGTATGGTTACTCTTGCCCAGCCTTTGATTTTACCTTTTTGCCAACCTCCGTAAATTCTTTTTCCAACCTTGTTTAAGAATTTTCTTCTATATTCAGATTCCTGGTATTCTACAGCCCTCATTGCCTCAACAACATTACTTTTCAGTGGAGGAGTACCTTTTATTGTCACAGACCATAAAGTCTGCTTTTGAATTTCTTTAAGATTAACTCCCCCTTTTCCAATCGCCGCTCCAACATTGTCCACTTCAACAATCAATTTGCTTCTTGCATTATCAAACTTGAAATCACTAATTACTATCTCTTCGAGTATTTTCTGAATTTTCTTTTTTGCTTCTTCTATGTCAAGCAACAGAGTATTATCCGCCCTTAATTCTATTCTTTTTTTAAATTTTGAAACAACTTCCCTGATTTTATCTCTTCCATTAAATAAAAAATCTTTATTGTTTGTATAAATAACTATATTTGCCGCTTCAAACTCTATTGAAGTAATTTTATCTGCAGGCAAATTCTTCATTATCTCATCTAATATTTTTACCATTTTATATGATTTTTACAATTTATATCTATAATTTTAAGATTCTTGATGTTTTTTGATATTTCAATAACTTTTTCAGAAGTAAATTGTTAATTTGAAAATCAAAAACAAAACTATTTCATATGCTATTTTGCACCCATTTAGAATTTTTTCCTAGATGCAATTAACAATGATTAAATATAATTTACTTAAATTAATTTATAAATATTTCTAAATTA
>JBFHXM010000065.1:0-6496 GCA_041598975.1 Candidatus Woesearchaeota archaeon
CTTGCTTTTGGTTGCTGCTAATTTTGTTGGTAATTATATTTTGTACTACTTAGCTTTCAGGTGGGGAGAAGAGACTGCCCGGAAGATTTTACCTATGCGGAAAAAAACACTCGACAATCATATTTTAGTTATTAATTATTTGTTTAAGAAGTATGGAGCTTATATTATCTTTGTTGGCCGTAATCTGCCAGTTTTGCATAGCCTGGTTTCTTTGCCTGCAGGCGTTGCGAAAGTTGATAAGAAGACTTTTAGCATTTATACTTTGCTAGGAATAGTAGTGTGGTCACTTTTTTTTATGTACATAGGGATTGTTTTGGGTGATAATTATGAATGGTTTTTGAAGAAGTTTAATGTTGTTGGTTCTGCGATTAGTTTGGCTTTGCTTGTTGTTATTGTTTGGTTTTTTAAGGTGTATATGAAGAAGATATTGAAGTTGGCTAAAGAGGATTTGAAAAACACTACTAAATAGGAATGAAAAAGATAATTTTATAAATAAAATTTCATTTGCTAGACTATGGTAGAAATTATTACAAAAAAAGAACAAATCCCCGAAAATATGGGTAAAGTTGTTATCTTTAATGATAGAATTATTTTTGAAAAAGATTTTATGAGATATGGTATTGGACATATATATCCTTTAGGAGGACATTGTGCTGTCCAAGCTTTTTTATCTGATCAATTTCGAAAAGCTGTAGATAAAACATTTCAAAATAATGGATATATGCACCCTGGTTTGTCAAAAAGTACAGATTTAGATAATTCAACTTGTGATTTGAGATATGTTATTGTTCCAGAAATAATTGATATTGAAGAAGCTATGAAAGTGGCAATTGGCCTTGAGAGACACTTGAAAAATAAATTATAAATTTTTTATGTCTCACAATTAAATTTTCCAAATGTTTTTTATATCCATTTTAAAATTTCATTTATAACTTCATCATCTGCTCTTTTATCAATATAAAATATCTCCTTTGGAAGTTTCAAATATTCAAATTCATTGCAAACTGCTTCTAAAAAATTCCTATCCCCTTGTCCAAATTTTTGCTTGCCATTTTTTCTAGTTTCAGATTGTAAATGCTCCCAACATATTTCTGGTCCAGGATTTAGTACAATGCATCTTGGCTTTTGTAATTCTTTTCTGTAGAGATTTTGCCTTAAAATCTCAAAAGTTTCTAATTGTTTTTTAGTAACAAGGCCTAGATTATAAAATACTTCTCCATAAGTCCTATCATCATATATACACCTATTCCCTAAAATTATATCATTAGTTTGTCTTGCTATTGCGTGGGCTTCCTCATTTTCTAGTGCTCTTTGAGCAATTTTCAAACATTGCCTATGAGAATGGTTTACTTCTTCTTTTCTATATGCATCACCCCAGTAAAATTCTTTAGTTTTAGTTTGAAGGGTAGGGAAATTTATTTGTGGATATCTTTGTAGTTTTTTCATAAGTGTTGTTTTGCCTGCACCTTGCGGACCTGAAACAAATATTAAATTTTCACTTCCCATTTTGATTTAGCAACCATTCATATTTTGTTAGTTTTGTGAAGTTTCCTCTGCTAATTTTTATAATTTCATTTCCTATTTCCAATAATTCTTTTGCAATAATTTCTTCTGAATTATTAGGACTCTTTATTAATTGAGGATAATGGCCAACATATTCAACTTCTACTTGATTTAAAGGATAAGAATCTTCAAAACTACAAAAGTCATATGTAATAGAATAACCATTTCCTGTTTCAAAGGAAACAATTTTAGTGCTACTTCTATCTCTGATTAATATGCCTCTTTCTACAATACCATGAACAAATTTATCTATAAATTTTTGGCGTCTTGAAATTGGCACAGTATTTGCATCTTGGATAATCTCGTGTCTTTTTATAACAAATTCAGAATTTTCAATATCTAAATCTAATTTTTCAACTAATCCTTTTTTCCTAAATTTTCTTTCCCCTGTGGGATTTACAATTATTGCATGAGATTCTCTTAATTCGTCACCAAAATAATTAACTGTAGATTCCCATTCTTTAACTTTTGGAGAAACATATAAAAAACCACCTAATATTCCTTTTAATTTATCAAATAAAATATGTGATTCTGTTCTACGACTAATATCAATTTTAACTTCATATTCAAAATGTGAATTATCTTTTTGAAATTCTAAATTAGAAATTATATCTTCTAAACCCCATAATAAAACGGCATTTTGACCATCAACACTTTTTAAAAAAGATAAAATATTTTCTACATCTATTTGTGAACTTTCATTTGTAGCAGATTCTAAAGATTTCAAAAAAATATCTATTTTTTCTCGTTCTTTTCTTAATTTCTCTTCTTCCTCTATTCCTTTATCATATTGTTTTTTCCCCATACGGAAAGCATAATCATATTCTTCTAAAAAATATTTTTTAGCTTCCTCAATATCACCACCACATTCTTCCACTAACTTACTAATTCTTGGTGCGTCTTCTTTTCTGTATACAATATCTCCCATAAATCTAGTAACCGGAGAATGCATATAAATGAATGCGACTCATAACAGTTACAAAAATAACAAATTATATAAATAAATAATTATTTGTTTGTTTATGAACATTAATGAGATATTTCAACAATTAGGATTTAATGAGTATGAAACTAAAATATATATTACATTAAATAAATTAAAAAGTGCTACTGCCACCGAAATTTCTCAAAATTCTACTGTACCAAGAAATAAAGTTTATGAAGTAATTGAAAATATGAAAGAAAAAGGTTTTATAATGGAATTGCCAATTAAGCCTAAAAAATTTAAAATTACAAACTTAGAAAAACTAAGAGATATTATTGCAAAAAAAGAAGAGAAATTGAAAAAATTGAATAATGAGACAGATAATTTATTTGATTTTTTAAAAGAAGAAAGTTTGTCTTCTAATTCTAAAGAGCAAATGTGGGTAATAAAAGGGCAAAAAAACATTGTTGAGAAAATTGCATATGAAATGACAAACATGAAAGAAGAAACACTGTCTGTTTTTAGGAGTAATGCATCAATTGGAACTTCATTTAGAAATACCAAAAATGCAATTGAGAGAGGAGTTAAGATTAAAATGATAGGGCAAGTTAATAAGAAATCTTTGCCAAAAATTCAAAAATATTTGGATATGGGGGTTGAGTTTAGAGTTTATGATGAAAAAAAATTAGGGAAACATGGAACTAGGTTTTCTGTATTTGATAAAAAAAAATGCAGAATTACTATTGGAAAACCGGAGGTCGAATCATCTAAAGACTATATTACATTGTGGTGTGAAAGTCCAAGTTTTGCCAGTTTGATGAGGATGCAGTTTTTTACAATGTGGGAACAGTGTGAACCTATTGAAGAATATTTGAAGAAGAATAAAAAGATTAATCCTTGATTTCTTTAGTATCTCTCTCTTTTGTTATCATGTCAATGAACTCGTCAGTTGTTGTTGTGAATTCTTCGTTTCTGCCTTTAATCATTTTACGTGTCCTTACTGAGACTGTTTTCTTTTCGATATCATTATCACCTAGAATAAGCATGTAGTTTGGTTTGTCGTGTTCTCTTGCAAGAGCAATTTTCTTTCCAACACCTTCATGCGAATAGTCTGTTTCAACTCTGAACCCTTTTGCAAATAGTTTATTTTTTATTTCCTCACAATAGTCTTTATGTCTGTCTGCTACATTGATTATTTTTACTTGCACAGGCGAAAGCCAAAGTGGGAACTTACCTTCAAAGTGTTCTATTAATATGCCAAAAAATCTTTCGAATGACCCATAAATAACTCTGTGAATCATAACTGGCCTTACTTTTTCACTTTTTTCATTAACATAAGTCATATCAAATCTTTCAGGTAAATTCATGTCTAGTTGAATTGTTCCACATTGATGAGTTCTTCCAATTGCATCTTTTAAATGAATATCTATTTTGGGACCGTAAAAAGCACCATCGCCAGGATTCAATTTATATCCTTTTCCAAATGTCTCTAATGCTTTTTTCAAACCTTGAGTAGATATTTCCCATGCTTCATCTGTACCAATAGATTTTTCTTCCGGTCTAGTTGATAATTCCAAGTGATATTTTAACCCAAATGTTTTATACATTTTTTCAACTAAATTTAAAACTCCCAATATCTGTTCTTGAATTTGATCTTCTCTCATGAATATATGTGCATCATCTTGATGAAAACATCTAACTCTAAACAATCCTGTTAAAGCGCCACTTAATTCATGTCTGTGTACAAGACCAATCTCTCCAGATTTAATTGGGAATTCTTTGTAAGAATGTGATTTTGAATTATAAATTATTATTCCTCCTGGGCAATTCATTGGTTTGATTGCATACTCAGTGTCGTCAACTTTGCTTGTATACATGTTTTCTTTATAATTAAACCAATGGCCTGAAGTTTCCCATAATTGTTGATTCATCATAATTGGAGTTTTTATTAATTCATAACCATCTTCTTTGTGAACTTCTGTCCAATAATTTAATAATTCATTCCACATCATCATTCCTCTGTTATGAAAAAAAGGCATTCCCGGTGCAAATTCTGAAATTGAGTACAAGTCCATTTTCTTTCCAATAATTCTGTGGTCCCTTTTCTTTGCTTCTTCAAGCATCGCATAGTATTCGTCCATTTCGGACTTTTTCCAGAACACGTTCCCATAAACCCTGAATATCTGTTTATTATTAGCATCTGCTCTCCAGTATGCTCTTGTTACTTTTTCTAGCTTAAAAGCTTTAATTAGGCCTGTATTTGGCAGATGAGGGCCCACGCACAAGTCTTCAAATTCTCCTTGTTTGTAAAACTTAAATTTTCCATCTTCAAGAGAACCTTCCTCTTTCTCTTCTTCATTTACTTTACCTGAAGAAATAGCTTCAATAAGTTCTTGCTTGTAATGATTGTTGTAGAAGAACTTCATTGCTTCTTCTTTTGTTTTGTAATTTATTTCAATTGGCAGGTTTTCTTTAATTATTTTCTGCATTTCTTTTTCAATTTTAGGCAAATCTTCTTCTGTTAAATTATCTAAATCCACATCATAGTAAAAACCGTTTTCTATTGCAGGACCTATTGTGATTTTTGCTTTTGGATACAATCTTAATAATGCTTGCGCAAATACATGTGCAGTTGTGTGTCTTAATACATGCAAACTTTCTGCATTTTTAGAAGTTATAAGTTCGATGTTAGAATCGGTCGTGATGGTCGTACTCAGATCTTTCAAGTCATTATTCACTTTAGCAGCAATGACTTGTCTTGCAAGTCCATCTGAGATAGATTTTGCAATTTCCATAGGAGTTACTCCTTTGTTGAACTTCTTTTCGTTACCATCAGGAAATTTAATTCTAACCATAGTATAAAATATAAAATTATTGAGTTTTATAAATTTTAGTAAAAGTAAAGAATAATTAAATGATTATTTTTTCATAATCAAAATTGATAGTATTACAAATCCTATTACAATCAAACCTGCAATAATGTATACTAAAATTATATTCTTTTCAAAGAATCTGTCATCGCTTTCATCGCATACATTTCCTATGCCATCATTGTCATTATCAAGCTGATCTCTGTTAGATTTGTCAGGGCAATTATCAATGGAGTTTACGATACTGTCTCCATCTGAGTCTTCACAAGCATCTCCAATTTTATTATAATTGATGTCTTTCTGGTCTTGGTTTGATACATATGGACAATTATCTTGCTTGTTGTCTATAGTATCATTATCGAAGTCATTCACATATAATGTATTTGGATTTGTTTGAATGTTTACTGGAAAACTTATTGGAATGTGAACATATTTTGCAGGAGTTCTAAATTCTTTCCCAAATTGTCCAAAATAGAAATCAAATTCTTTATTACATTCATTATCCAAATAAAAATAAAGATATGTTTTTTCATTCTCTTCTTTTTTTTCATAAAATGATACTTCTGCAATTTTTAGTAATGTTGTAAATTTAAGATTGAAATTTATTTCATTTATGTTGTAGTTTTGAGTTAGAAATAATTCATATTTGAATCCTTCTTTATCAAGATAATATTCAATATTTTCTCCTTGATTGTTTGTCAAAGTTATTTCATTAATTTGAGAATCTTTAACATCGATTATGATTTTTCCTGTTTTTTCTATTTCAGGATTGCTGAATTTAAAGTTGATTTCTGAACCTTCTTCCATTAAGTATGTTTCCTGGTTGTTATCGAACATATTTTCAATTTCTGTTGTTTCATGTTCTCCTAATGTTTGTACATACCAGTTAGATATTTTATTGTAAGTTACTGTGGAGAATCCTTTGTCTATGAAATAATTATCTAAATTAGATAGTGTTTTTGGATTTTCTATATTAAGGTATTCTTGCGGAACTTCTATTTTTACATATCCTTGGTATTCATCACAATCCACTGAGATTTTTGAGATGTATTCGTAATTGTCATAAGGTATTTCTTTGAAATTTGCAAAAGACAAAGTTATGAAAATTATTATTAAAAAAATATAGTTTGAAATTTTA
>JBFHXM010000066.1:0-6354 GCA_041598975.1 Candidatus Woesearchaeota archaeon
GCAGAAAATAATATATTATTATTCTCAAGTTTTTCAAATCTAACCAAAGCAGAATTATAAATTTCCTTTCCAGAATCCAAGATATCTTTAAATCTAAATTCCCATCCTTTCTTAATAAGATTCTTAACATCCTCAGAAGGGAAAAAATTACAATCAACTTCTAAAAAATTAACATCATCATGCTTCTTAAAAAATCTAAGAACCTTAATTTTATTTTCAAATAAAGAATCATTTTTAGGATTATGAATCATACACTCATTCATTTATCAATACACCTGCTTTATTCTCCAACTTATTATCCAAATACCACTCAAGCAAATACTTCAAATTAACAATATCCTCCTTGTTATACTTCAAAAGCTTCCTCAAAGCATCCTCATCTCCTCGTTTATATCTATGCCAAAGACGAACTGCTTCAAAACCATCAACATTTTCAACCTCTTCATCTCTAACAACACCAAGTTCTCGTTCAATATTTTTTAAACCACCGGCCAGACCAAACTCCTTAAGCATATATCTTAAATCAAGATGAATAAAATCATATTTCTCTCCAAATTTAAATTCAATAAAAGGCAAATCAAAACACTTCCCATTAAAACTTACAATAATATCAAACTCACGAAGTCTCTCTCGAGCCTCATCCAAATCCTCGCCATGCACATAAGTTCTTGCAGTCTCACCATCATAAATTCCAATCATAGTAATAATATCACTATATTTTGAAAGACCTGTTGTTTCAATATCAACATAAGCAATCTTTCCATACTTGGCAAGCCTGTAATGCTCCTTAGCAGGAAGCTTGTTCTTAAAATAAGAAAGATTATTCTTCATAAGCTCTTCTTTAGAAACCAAAATCTCATCTCTAATCTTCTCAAGCTTAGAAAAAGGAATACAAGTGATTCTATCAAAATTCTCAAGAAAATCATCCCAGGAATAAATATTATTCTCCCACAAAACCTCATCAACCTTGCTTGAAACGCCATCTGCAATAGAGAAAATATTTTGAACCATTTTACAATAAAATAAAAACAAAAACATACTATATAAATGTTTAGAAGTATGAGCAAGTAACAGCCACAGCTTTAAAAACAAAAACAAGAAGAAAAACCTAACCCCAATTAACAAAACTACTTCTTGTTTCAGGAAGCCTTATCGTATCCTGAATATCTAAAACATAATCATACTTGAAAGTGCCAGCTGTTGCTGTAGTCATAACCTCGCTTTTCTCAATATCCTGCAAATTTATCACGCACCCCAAAATCACTTCCCTGTACTCATCATTAAGAATAATATTGCTACCATCCATCTCAACATAACCATCATTCTTCCTTGTTAAAATCTTGCATGACGAAGTACTAAGCTTCTTCTGCCTGAAAACAAAATCCATCTCATTCTTGGAAATCTTAACTGTCCTTTTCTTATAACCCATGCTTGGCCCGTTATCTCTGAAAGTGTACTTCAAAATATATTCATTTCCTTGATAAGGCGTAACCTCAATATCCACAATATTTACTGGTGCTGCCTGACTAACGGTATCAAGAACTCTCATAATGGAAACCTTGCTCAAATCAAACTCCAAATTATTTGAAAATTCAGTCTCATAATCATAATTAAACTCCAAAACATAATTAATCTGCTCCTTTGTCAAATCCTCAAAAACACTATCCTTGATATACAAAGAGCCACGAATATCCTCCCTTTTCTCGTCATGATGCAAAATCAACTTCCCATTATCAGTAACTATGCTATTGTAAAACGCATCCAAACTCTCACTAGTGAAAACAGACTCGAGATTGTCCTGCTCAATAGTAGAAAGTTTCACATTCTCCCTGCCAATCTCAACAGGATTAAGTCCAGTATTCTTCAAAGTAATTGTATAATCAAGCCTTTTAGTCGATATCCACTCATCGTCAAGCTTGAAATTCACTTCAAGTCCCTTCCCTGAAGTATCCACATTTTTGTTCCCTCCAGTCCCGGCACCAGAACCCGAACCTGGAAACTTCAAAGCACATCCAGAAAAAAATATCAATATTAAAACAAACAAAATTCCAAAAAACCTGAAAAAACTAAAACTATTCTTTCTCATCTACATATTTATTAAAAAAATCCTTTATAAAACTTACTAATAACTAAGAAAAAGCAATCTTTATAAAATAAAAAACACTACCAATTACTATGTTTAATAAAAATAAACTGGACACTGAAACAAAAAACAACAACTCCAGTTTATACTATGGATTGCATCATCATAACTAATTCTATTCAATAATCCATACACAATCGAGCAATTTCTAATGTCTTTAATTGTATTATTAACAAGAAAAGACTATATTAAAATTAAAAAAATGGAAAACAAAAAAAATATACAAATTGAAAAAGAAAAAGAGCAAGCACAATGCTTGACAGATATAGATAATACTACTTCTCAAGGTCTTCATTGTTAGAAAAAACGATTATCTAGAAATTAGAATAGACAACAATGCCCAATGTTGCAAAAAAATAGCAATAATCTCATTAACAGAATATAAAGGACTTCCACAGATATGCACATATGCAGGAGGCAGAGTTACAAGTGTTCTATATTACATAAGCAGGTTAAATGAAAATAACAACCAACCACAATGGGAACCAGCTTTTAAATTTATTTACGAAAAATCAAAAATCTTCGACAAAAACTCTATAGAATATAATAGGCTCGAATTATTAATGCAAGAATTTCAAAAAGAAAAACAACAAATGAAAAATGGAAAGTAATTTAAAAGAAACAAACAAGGATACTATTATGAGTAAAAATAAAAAGAAGATTGAAACTTTCGAAACATTAAAAGGAACTAAAGATTCAATCCCTTCAGAACAAATTAAAATAAACAAAGTATTAGACATCATTAGAAAAAACTATGAAAGTTATGGATTCAGGCCATTTGAAACACCCATAATCGAATACTGGGAGACACTTACATTAAAATACGATGACGATGCAGAAATAGTTCAAGAAATATTTCAACTCTCAGATAGAGGAAATAGAAAACTAGGTCTAAGATACGACCTAACAACTCCTCTTTCAAGATTCATCGCATCTCAAAAACAACTTAAAAAACCATTTAGAAGATACCAAATTGGCAAAGTATTCAGAGATGGTCCAATCAAGGCAGGAAGAATGCGAGAATTCATACAATGCGACGGAGATGTGATAGGCATAACTGGAATAGAAATCGAAGCAGAACTCTTGCAACTCTTTTACAACACATACAAAGAACTAAACATCGATGCAATAATCGAACTAAACAACAACAAAATCCTAAGAGGTGCACTCCTGCAACAAAACATCAAAGAAAAAGACCTCGGAGCAATAATCCTTTCAATTGACAAACTAAAAAAAATAGGAGAAAAAGAAGTATTAAAAGAGATAGAACAAAAAGGATTCAAAACAAACAAAATCAAAGAAGCAATTCAAATCCTAAACTCAGAAACATTCGAAGAAATAGAAAAACTAGCAACAAACCAAACACTAAAACAAGGTATAGAAGAACTAAAAGAACTAACATCCCTAATCGAAGACCAAGTAGAATACAGAATCAATTTCTCCCTTTCAAGAGGACTTGACATCTATACAGGAAACATCTGGGAAAGCTACGACAAAGACGAAAACATCCCATCCTCTCTTGGCGCAGGAGGAAGATTCGACAAAGTAATAGGTGAATATGCGTCCCTTGACGAGGAAGTGCCCGCCGTAGGAATCAGTTTCGGACTCGTCCCAATCCTCGAATGCCTGCGAATAAAAAACAACGAAGAGAAACAAGAAGGACTAACAAACATCCTAGTAATCCCTCTCGACAAAGAATACGTGAAAATAGCATTCAAAATCGCAGACCAGCTAAGAAAATCCGAAAAGGAAAATGTCGAAATCTTCTACGAATACAAACTCAAAAAAGCTTTCAACTACGCAGAATACCTAGGAGCAGAAAAAATAGCAATAATCGGAAAACAAGACCTTGAAAAAAAACAATTCACACTAAGAAACCTCAAAACAAAAAAAGAGAAGCAAATCAAGATTAAATAATATTAATTAGTATTAACATCAAAAACCCAATAATGAGTCCCATAATAAAAATCTACTCTTTCAATAGGATGTCTTAATAATGGAGCATTTCCTTGGCCCCATTGAGATAAAACTTTTACCCCTGAATCAGTCATTTCAGTTATTCCTGCATGCAAATAATCATTATCACTAGGATTTTTGTAGACTACTATTTGTCCTTGTTTTAATTTACCTAAAGAAGAAATAGGTTGAAAGGTTTTTTTATCCCCACATAATAATTTAGTCATATCATCTGCAAACCAATAACCTGGATAAGGATTAGGAATATTAAGTCCATGAATTTCATTTAACTGATTAATTGTAAAACTATAACAACCATCAAAACCTGTTCCAAACCCTAGAAAATCTATCTCTTTTCTTTTAAAATACCTTCTAGCTTCCATATTTGATTTCTCAACAAAAACATCCTCTGGAGTCCTTTCTTCTATTAGTTGATTAAGAAACCTCATCATATGCATTTGAAAATCATAAACATACTCTTCTTGTAATCCCTTCCTTATCTGAAACATAATTTTAGAAATAAAGATATATTTAAAAACTTTTTACAAAGTGAAAAGTACATTACTCATTGCCAAAAACAAAAAGAAAATAAGCCCAGACATCGTAACCAAATAAATTTTCCAGTTCCAGGCAAGCACTTTCTTCCCATCTAAAACCCAGAAAGGAAGCATGTTAAAAATACCCAAAAATGCATTAATGTAAATACCGATAAGAAGTATTTGACCAAAAAGCGAACCCATAGACGGCATGAAAATATAAGCAATCACACTATAAATAAATGCAAGAGTTAGATTAACAAGCGGACCCGCAACTGACACAATTCCATTCTGTTTCATAGAAAGCCTGCCAAGTATCATAACTGCGCCCGGAGCAAGCAAAATCACAGGCGAAAACAACGCAAAAACAAACATAATCCCAAGCATCATGAAATCAGCTCTAAACTCAGAAATAAAACCATAATACTGAGCAGTAAACTTATGCCCCATCTCATGAAACAAAAAACCAAAACCTATTGTAAAAAAATTAACAATCATAAACTGGTAAATATTATCAACATCAAAAATTTTCATATTATGAACAAACAAAGTCAGAGAAATCATAACATAAGCCACAGCAAGATGTACAACCTCAGTTCTCGAAAAGCTATACCTCCCAATTCGGTAAATTCTGTTCCTAACTCTTCTTGGACCTTCTTCTTCATACTTAACATATTCAGCCATAATATAAACAACAAATCCTAATTTATAAGTATTATTATAAACTACAAATAACAAAAACAAAAAATCACAAATATTTATAAAAACCCAAAATTAAAAATAGATATGGACAAAATTGAGCTCGACCTTGGATTATACGTAATTGGTTTGTTCTTCATAATTACAGGAATAATAATATTTTTCTGGGTGAGAGTATCAGAGGTGTACAAAATAACAACAGGCACTCGAACTATGATAAGCCTTACCCTAATAGCAATAGGAACAGTAATTACAATCTACGACAAGCACAAATTACAAAAAGACCTCGACCAAATAAAAGAGCAAAAACAAAAATGAGCGAATACAACATAAACGGGAAAAAAATCAAATTCAACCCACACAAATTTGAAGGGAAAAAATCCAAAGAACACTATGAGAATCAAATCCATACAACCCTTAAGAAGATAGGCATAACAAAAGACTACATAAAAATTACATACAATACAGAAGACGAACATAAATTCGCGCAAGTTTGCTGGCAAATTAACAACACCGAATACGCATTCAAATGCCAAACCCAGAAAACCAACACGCAAAACATAGGCGCAATATCTCAAGCAATCCAAGAAGACATCAGGCAAATAAAACGGGGTATAAAAAACCTAAACACAATCATGAACCAGTACAAACAAGAAACAAAAAAGCAAGCAAAGAAAAACACACTTGTGGGATTTGCCGAAAACACAACTTCCTCACACGAAGCATTCCCTGTAGACGAACTCAAACTCCCAAAAATAAAACCAACCGACAAACTAAACCCAGAATACAACTACCTAACCAAACTCTCAAACGAAAAACTCAACATACTCTACCTTAACTTCAAGAACGAATGTATAAACCAGAACAAACCCAACCACCCGATGCTCAAAGCCTTAATGATAGTAAGACATAACCGAGGACTGGATAAGTAAAAATAAAAAATGGAAGAAGACTATAACGGAGTAATAGGGATTGTTTTTCAAAGAACCAAACCATTAAAATTTCTTTTAATACATAATA
>JBFHXM010000067.1:0-6293 GCA_041598975.1 Candidatus Woesearchaeota archaeon
GAGTGGACATAATGAAATCACCCATTCCCTGTAAATTTACAACAAGTATTTTCTTAACATTTTTCAATTTCCTTTCTTTAGAAAACTTTTCCACAAAATTCAAACAACCACCAACAATTTTATACAACATTATCTATCTCTCCTCCTATCATCATTTTTAAAAAAAGAAACAAACATCCCTAATCCATACCCAAAATGAATTAAAAAAAATATCAAAATTAAAATCAAATAATTTGCTTTCTCCTTAATCGAATAATACACAGAAACTAATAAAAGTGAGATAAAGTAAATCAAATGATATGTAAAATAAATTTCATTAACAAAAAAACCTAGAATAGAAAAAAAAAACAAACCAATAAAAAAAAACAAAGGTGCAAAAGAAAATAAATTATAATGTCCTACATGCTTTGAAACCTTGTATCTCCAAAAACCATACCTATACATCTGCCAGAAAAATTTTTTATAACTTTCTCTTTTATAATAATATGTTATTGCATTAGGATTAACATAAAGATTATATCCTAATTTTTTAGTAATTCTCAAATTCAACTCCAAATCCTGACCCTTTAAAAACTTAGGATTGTATAAACCAGTTTTAAGTAATAATTTTTTATCATAAAGACAAGCATAAGCAGTATCAACTTTTTTTATTTTTTTTGACTCCTTATAAGAAGAATTCCCTCCCCCTATAAAACTATTAAAAGCCAATGTAATAGAATTGCTGAAATTGGTCTTTGCAGCATCCTTATGAATAGAACCTATTCCTATAATTTTAATATCTTCAACTTTCAACTTAACAAAAGAATCGTATAAAGTTCTTACCCAATTTTTTGAAGCATAGCTATGAGCATCAATATAAGCTATAAAATCACCTTTAGATTTCCTAATTGCCAAATTTCTTCCTTGTGCCTGAAATTTTTCCTTATTATCTAATAATATAATATTCTTATGTTTCTTTTGCAAATTAGTTATTATCTTTCTAGTGTTATCAACCGACATCCCATCTGCAATTAAAATTTCAATATTATCATAAGATTGATTCAATAATGACTTAAGACATTTTTCAATATATTTTTCTTCATTATAAGTTGGTACAACAATAGATATCAAAGGACTTTTTTTTCTCATTTTAAATTAACAATTTTATTAAACTCAGTAATAATCTCCTCCCATTCTGGTGCATAAGTGCCAACATTTGAAACTGTAATTTTCGCAGCAATATTCATAATCTTAAGACTCTCTTCCAAATCATAACCCAAATAATTCAAAACAGAAAAAACTGCAATGGAAGTATCGCCGGCACCAACTACATCAAAGACATCAGAAATACTAACTTTATTATGCGAAATAACCTCCTTTCCAATATAACTCACTCCCCTATCACTTCTAGTCAACAAAATATCAGTACCCAATTTATTCCTCAAAAAATCACCTAAAACTTCAACATCTTCATTGGAATTTTCATAATTGTTATAATGACCATGAATTTTTGCAAAACCCAATGCCTCCTTAAAATTAGGTTTTACAAAATTAAATCCTCTCAAATTAGAAAGATTGCCAGGTTTAGTATCAGCAGAAACATACTTATTCTGAGTTTCAAGATAATCAACCAAATCCTGTGTAATAAAACCCTTATTATAATCTGAAACAATAATCAAATCAACTTTTTCAATAATCTCATCCAATTTCATTTTAATATCCAAAAAAGGATAATTTTCTTTCTTTACTTTATCTTCAAAATCAAGCCTTAACAACTGAGTGTTTCGTGATAAAATTCTTATCTTTGTAATTGTCTTATAATCCTTTGGAGCAACTTTCAACAAACCAATGTTCTTTTCAATAAGTTCCCTCTCCAAATCCAAACCATTATCATCATTCCCAACAAAACCAAACAAAAAAACTTCTGCACCTAAGTTTTTAACATTCAATGCAACATTCGCAGCACCTCCCAGAATATTTTTTTCAGACTTAAAATGAGCAACAGGAACAGGCGCCTCAGGAGATATTCTATCAACATTAACCTCATAATATTTATCCAATATAATATCTCCTAAAACTAAGACTTTAAGATTCTTAATCTTCTGTTTTAAAACCTCCATTTTTATTGAAATAATGCACTCTCAACCAATTCACATACAATATGTATAACCATTATATGAGTCTCCTGAATTCTTGCAGTATCAGAGGATTTTGCAATAAAAGACAAATCACTAACTTCTTTCATTTGTCCCCCATCCTTACCAAGCAAACTTATTTTCAAGAGTCCTTTTTTCTCAGCAACATCATACGCCTTTAAAATATTTCCAGAATTGCCTGAAGTTGAAATGCCAAACAATATGTCTCCTTCATTTCCCAAACCTTCAACCTGCTTCACAAAAATTTCATCATAACCAAAATCATTTCCAACTGCAGTTAAAATGGAAGTATCAGTAGTTAAAGCTAAACCTGCAAGCCCTGGCCTATTCAACTTAAATCTTCCTACAAGCTCTGCTGCAAAATGTTGAGAATCCGCCCCACTGCCCCCATTACCACAAATAAGAACTTTATTTCCTCTTTTCAAACAATCTATAATTTCCTCAGAAATTTTTTTTATAATTAAAATATCCTCTTCTCCTATCTTCTTTTTAACTTCGATAGACTCATTAATCAAATCCAATATTTTTTCTTCACTATTTCCTTTTTCCATCTTTTTTCTTTAAAAATGCAATCTCCCTGGTGAGCTTTGTAATCTCAATTCTTTGCCTCTCATCTTTCCGATACAAAATAAAAATAAGGAAATAAGAAACAAAAATACTCAGATACAAAATAAAATTAATTGCAGACTGTATTCCCAAAACATCCTCAATAATATTTAAAATATTAGGATATAGAAAAATTAAAAAAACAACACCAAAAATAGCAAGGAAAAAAACTTCAAAAATAATCGGCATCCTTGACATAGTATTAAATGAATAAACCAAATAAACTATAACCAAAATGCTAAACAAAATAAAAAACAAAGAGATAAAATCCATTTTCCTATATATAAGTTAAAAAAGGTTATTTATAAATTTTACTTTCTAACAAGAAACCGAAGAACCATTTTAAAACCATTCTTAATACTCTGTCCCTTAGAACGAGAATGAGTAGTATAAATAACATCAACAGGTACCTCTTTAAAAGACAAGTTATTCTTCTTAATTTCACCTATCATCTCACTGCAAAACTCAAAAGTGTCAAATTTAATCTTAATCTTGGAAATTGCTTTTTTATTCAAAACCTTAAAACCGCTTTGAGAATCCCTAACAAAAAGCCCGAAAAAAAACAAAGTAATAAAACTCCCCACAAAATTCGCAATCCTTCTTTGTAAAGGCATATCATAAATATTACTAATCAATCTCGAACCAATAACAACATCATACTTTAAAGCAGACTTCAAAAGCAGTTCAATATCCTTGGGATTATGTTGGCCATCTGAATCCATTAAAACCAAAAAATCATACTCTTCCCTTCTTGCATACTCAATAATAGTCGCAGTAGGTGCACCTGGACCCCTCCTATTAATAACATGCCTTAAAACAATCGCTCCAGCACTCTCAGCCTGAGAAAAAGTATTATCAGTAGAACCATCATCCACAACAAGAACATCTTTAAAACCCAAACCTATAACCTTCTTAACAACATTTCCAATAACTTTACCCTCATTATAAGCAGGCATTCCAACAAGAACTCTTTGATTAACAGGTTTCATCTAAATAAACAAAAAAAAACTAATTTATAAATATTAGGAAAATAATAAATTAACTCTCTGAACTACTCAAAACCAAATCTTTATAAGCTTCATCGATTAAAATTTTCATTTTCGGCAAATCACTAGTCCTCAAACTCTGCGTACTCTGCCAATTATCTTCTTTGTCTTTATAACTCCTGCTAAAAGTAAAAGACTTCATTTTGCCCTCTACAGTCTCATTCTCCCACAAATTAAGAGTAATAACTCCTGCTTTGTATACTTTAATAGGTTTATTATTTTCAACCATGTAAAAACAATCCAAAAAAAACAATTATAAAAAATTTACTCTCAAAAAAATCAAAAAAAAACAAGTTTTCGGATAAAAAAATCAAAAAAACGGAAAACTTTAATCAAATAGTTCCATCAAATCTTCCCACTCAAGCCTTTTAATAAACCCTTGATTCTCCGTAATCAAATTATCAAATAAACTTCCTTTCCTCTCCTGCAACTTCAAAATCTTCTCCTCTATAGAATTCTTCGAAATAAACTTGTAGACATGGACCGTATTTTTCTGTCCTATCCTGTGCGCCCTATCCTGTGCCTGCTGCTCAACCATAGGATTCCACCAAGGATCATACAAGAAAACAGCACTCGCAGCAGTCAAGTTAAGACCAACGCCACCCGCTTTCAAACTAATCAAAAACACCTTGATGCCCTCATCTTCATTAAACTTATCTACCAATTCCTGTCTATTTTTAGTTGAACCATCAAGCCGCAAATACTTAATCTTCATTCTTTCCAAATCCTCAGACATAATATCAAGCATCGAAGTAAACTGACTGAAAATCAAAACCTTCTTCTCATTATCAACAACCTCTGTTAAAAGTTCCAAAAACTGATTGTATTTCCCAGAAATATCCTCATCACCTTTAAAAGTACTATCAAGCAAAACAGGATGATTGCAAATCTGCCTCAACTTAAGAAGAGCAGAAAGAATCTGAATCCTTGACCTGTCAAAACCTTTCTCCCGAACAAGTTCATTAACTTCTGCCCTAACCCTTCTTAAAACCTCATTATAAATACCTACCTGTTTATTCGTCATCTCCGAATACACAATCTGCTCCTGTTTCTCAGGAAGCTCCTTCAAAACCTCTTTTTTAGTCCTTCTTAAAATAAAAGGCTTGATTTTCGCCTGCAAAATCTCAAGTGCAATCATATTATTCCTCTCAATCTTTGAAACAAATTCTTTGCTAAAATCAGACTTGTGTCCTAAAAATCCTGGCATAATCAAATCAAAAGCACCATAAAGTTCATCAAGATTATTTTCTAGCGGAGTTCCTGTCAAAAGAAGCCTATGCTCAGATTTAATCAACCTAACAGCTTTTGCACTAAGAGTTTTTATATTTTTTACATAATGCGCCTCATCCAAAACAGAATAGCCAAAAGTATAATCCCTATTAACATAAAGTTCATAATCTTTTTGAAGCATTGAATAAGAAGTAATCAAAACGTCACACCTTCCAACATACTTCTTAATCAACCTCTTTCTCTTGGTTCCATCCCCATCAACAACAACAACTTTCATATCAGGAAAATACTTGTTAACCTCATTCTCCCAATTATAAATCAAAGTCTTAGGGCAAATTACAATGCTCGTTTTGCCTTTCACCATAGAAAGTGCCGTCAAAGCCTGCAAAGTCTTCCCTAAACCCATCTCATCGGCCAAAATGCCCCCGAAACCATACTTTCTCAAGAAATAAAGCCAGTAAACACCATCTTTCTGATAATCCCTTAAAATTTTAGAAACTTGGGAAGGCAAATCAATACCCTCTACTAAATTTTTCTCTTTAAGCTCCAAAATCAAATTCCTGTACTCATCATTAGATCTTATACTTTTATTTTCAAAATCATCTAAAAACTTATCAAGCTCAAGTGCAGTATAAGAACTCGACTTGTACAAATTTTTGCTTCGGGAAAAATCAAACCTTCTCAAAAACTCAATCCATTTATTAATTTCCCTTATATTTTCAATATTAACTGTCTTTCCATTTTTCAGCTGCACATACTTTCTACTCTTCTGCATAAGTTCCTTAACAAAATCTAAATCAAAATACTCTTCATCAATTTTAAACCTGACTTTAAACTCAAACAAATTCAATCTCGTATTAAGCATGGTTTCAATATCAAAACCAACATTGCCGTCCACAACCTCTATTTTCTGACCACCCCTGTAATCCACTTCAACAAACTTCTCTGCTTGAGGTATAACTTTTGTAACAAAATTGTTAAGCTGGAAAATCGGAAGCATTATCTTAAAAGGTTCCTTCATATGTCTCCTATACATAATTCTTGAACCCTCAAAAATATCATCAAGCAAATCCTCGCTCAAATCCTTATCACTAACATATTTTACAAGTTTTCCACCTTCCTTTACAATTTTAATAAGGTCTCTCTTATCAACCCAGTTAATTGTATCTGCATAAACATAATCTGTTACATTAAAAGTCTCTTCTCCAACTTTATACCTCAAATCAACTGCAATAAAATGCTGAGTTTTATCCACATTCAAAACAAGAGGAGCAAC
>JBFHXM010000068.1:0-6249 GCA_041598975.1 Candidatus Woesearchaeota archaeon
GTTTGGAAGATATTACATTAACATAACTAGAGAATAAAATGAAGATAAAACAAATACTATACTTATTTATTTTTATAAGTATAATTAGTGGAATTTATGCATATTCAGGAACCTCTTCAAGCTATACTATGACTTTCAATACCGGACATGTTCTTGAAGATTCAAACTCCACTTCATATGATTTAAATCTTGATTCATTAATTTGCGGAGTTGGAAAATCACAAAATTATATTATGAGATTTGGTAGTTTATCTTTTGATTCTGCAGAATATTTTATATTGCCACAAATAACTGTGAGTAGTATAACAAATAATTCAGAATATAATGTTTCTAAATTGTCAATTAATTTAGTTGCAAATTTTTCAAAAGGTATTTCATCATTAATTTACGAATTTGAAAATTCACAAATAGATTTAACAAATGAAATTACTATCAACTATATAAATACAAGTATTGATATTGCAAGGTATGGACAAAACACATTAAAATTAACATTTATTGATTATTATCATAATGAGAATAGCATCGAATTAGTTTTCAATGCAACACTATACCTAAATGGAACACAAAACGACACAGACGGAGACGGAATAAACAACACTTATGACACAATCAACGGAAACACCCAAAACATAAACACAAACCTAAACAACCTTTCAGTAAAAGTAAACAACACAACAAACCTTTCCCAAATATTCAACCAGACATATAATGTGACATTCACAGACCAAGACACAAACCAAACATTAGTAGAATTCACAAACAATTTCAGTGCAAATTCAATTGACCTAACAAACATAACACTAAAAACGGACACTACAACAAACGCAGCAAAAATCTTCATAAGGGGACTAAAACTAGAACCTACTAAAACTAAAACTATGTACTTGCAACTTCAAGGAAACACTACCAAGTACGGAAGTATCTGTTTAAAAGATAGCGACATATATTCTTTTAGTGATATAACTTCTGATTGTTCTGCAGCAGATGAGACATACATACAAACAATACCATTTTCTAATTCAAATTATGTTATTTCATACCAAAACGAGACATCAAAAATAGTAAAAATAATGGGATTAACTCACTCAGCAATAATGCAAATATGTACAGAAAACTGGGTAGCAGGTGCTTGGAGTGCATGTGTAAGCAGTTCCCAGTCAAGAACATACACAGATGCAAATAATTGTGGAACAACATTTAACAATCCTTACCCTTCTGGAGAAACACGGACATGTACAACTCCTTCAAGTCCCGGCGGAAGTAGTCCCTCAAAAAAAGACCCGGACAATGACGGTTGGATACCTCCTCCTTCTGTATATACTAACGTAACAAAAAAGGAGAAAGTTGAAAATGAGATTACAACACCAACTAAAACAATAACTAACAACTACGAAATTAAAATAGGAACATCAAATGACTTAACACAAAAATACTCTGGAAAACAAATAATAGTTGTAAGGCACAAATCAACAGGAGAAAAACTGATGGAGTTCAATCACAATTTCTCTCAAAGCAAATTAGATTTGAGCAAAATGGAAATCCTTACCAAGAATGTAAACGGAGAAAACTACATAATTGTCAAAAATCTTGATGCAGGAAAAGAAGGAAAAACACTCAGGCTTCCTGTGATAAACAACAGTGGGAAAGTGTGCGTGAAAGATACAGAAGTAAGTAGCATAAAAGATGTAAGCGAGAACTGTAATGCATACTATGAGGTTGTCCTTAATTGTAGAATTACTGATGTAACAAACAACAGGGGCTTTGATTGTAAAATGGAAAATGGTTATTATGTATTGACAGGATTGAAACATACTGCAGTTGTTGAGTACACAAAAACCCCCGAAACACAATCTTCCACCTCAACTTCACAACAATCCTCAAATAAAAATCAGCAAGATATAAAAAATTCACAAAATACAAGCCAACTATTGTATTACTTAGGAATTGGTTTTGTAACAATCTTAATCTTAGTATTATTGTTCGTGCTTGTATCAAAAAAGAAGTACAAAGAATATGAGCAGGCAGACCCAAACCAAATTCCAAATACATACAAAGCTCCTCCGCAAAATGTTCCAAAACCGCAGAGCAATATCAAGCAATATAATATAAGCAATATCAATTATAGCAATGTGTCTTCAAGGAACTACCATCAAGCAAAAGATTATGTAAGCAGGTACAAAAATTCCTACAATCCTGAGCAACTAAGAAAAGCACTCGAATCTGCAGGTTACAATCAAGACGAAATCAACTTAGTTTTAGAAGAAATGAACAAATAATCTCTCTCCAAACATTTTTAAATAATTTTCTTTTTGAATATATATGACTAAAATTGAGCTTGTACATAATTTCAAACCAAGAAGTTATCAAGAAAGTGTCTTTGCAAATTCTCTAAACAAAAACACGCTAGTAATACTTCCCACCGGACTTGGGAAAACAGTTATAGCTATAATGCTCACAACATACTATTTTAATAAAGAAAACGGAAAAAAGAAAATCCTCTTTCTTGCACCAACAAAACCACTTGTAGAACAGCAAGAAAAAAGTTTTAAAAACTTCTTCAAAAATTCAGATAAATTTAATTTCATAACATTAACTGGTCTCACTTCACCAAAAAAAAGAGAAGCACTATATCAAGAAAATGATTTCATATTCTCAACTCCACAACTTATCGAAAATGACATAATAAATAATATAATAAACCCTAAAGATTTCACTATGTTAATAATTGATGAAGCGCACAGGGGCGTCGGGAATTACGCATACACATTCATTGCAGAGCAGTTCAACAACTCAAACACAAACATACTCGCATTAACAGCATCACCTGGAACTTCCAAAGAACAGATAAAAGAAGTAATGGACAATTTGAAAATAGAAATTCTTCAAGTTAAAAAATATGAAGACTTAGATGTAAAACCTCACGTAAACAAAACCAACATTGAAAAAGTAAAAGTTGAGCTTAGCACGGAATTTGAAAAAATAAAAATATTGCTAAATCAAGTATTTAATAACAGAGTAAAACTTCTAAAAGAGATGGATTTTTTTCCAAACAAACTTCCAAGTCAAATTACAAAAAAAGATTTGCTTGACCTGCAAACAGAGATAAGGCAAACAATTGCAAAAGGCGAAGCAGATGAAAACATGTGGAAAGCAATATCGGTTGCAGCAGGACTAATGAAACTCGGATATGGGATAGAACTCTTTGAAAGTCAGCAAGTAAGAACGGCATTCAATTATTTTTACAACTTTTTCAGGGAAGGAGGGGACAAGTCAAAAGCTGCCGAAGAACTTACAAGAGACATAGATTTCAGAGACGCATACGAAAAAATATCCAAACTAAATAAGGCAAACATAAAACATCCAAAACTGATAAAACTAAAAGAGTTGGTTGGAACTGAGCTTTTAAAAAACAAGGATTTGAGAATAATAATTTTCAATCAATATAGAGACAGTGCACAAGAGATAGTAACAGAGCTTTCACAAATAAAAGAATTAAAGCCAACTATATTTGTCGGACAGGCAAAAAAAGGCGAAACAAAAATGTCCCAAAAAGACCAAAAAGCCATTCTTCAAAAATTCAGAGAGGGAGAATTTAACATCTTAGTTTCTACAAGCGTGGGTGAAGAAGGTTTGGATATTCCAAAAGTAGATCTAGTAATATTTTACGAGCCAGTAGCTTCAGCAATAAGAACAATTCAAAGAATAGGAAGAACAGGGAGATTCAAAAAAGGAAAAGCTTATGTTTTAATTACAGAAGGCACAAGAGATGTCATAACCTCACACATAGCAACGGCAAAGGAAAAAAAGATGTATCGGGTATTAGACGAAATAAAAAAAGAGCATGACAATATAAATTCAAACAACTCAAATCTAAATCGATTCATAGAAAAAAACAAAGAGTACGAAACTCCTGAATCAAAAACAAAAATAGATGCAAAAGATGAAAGAATTTCAATCTATGTTGATAATAGAGAAAACAATGATTTAATCAAAGAGCTTTTTAATTTTGAAGAACTAAAAGTAAATGCAAAAAAACTTGAAATTGCAGATATAGTAATCACAGAAAACATAGCAATAGAAAGAAAAGCAAAAAAGGACTTTGTAAATTCAATCATAGACAAAAGATTGTTTCCGCAACTAATTAACCTTGCAAGAAACTACAAAAGACCAGTTTTAATCGTGGAAGGCGAAGAAAACATTTTTGGAATAAGAAACTTAAATCCAAATGTCATAAGAGCAACTTTAAGTGCAATAGCTGTAGATTTAAGAATGCCAGTAATATTTACAGACTCAATAAAAGAAACTGCAGAAATGATAAAGACAATAGCAAAAAGAACAGTAAAGGAGAAAAAAGAAATATCTCTTGCAACAGACAAAATGTCTTTTAGTGAGGATGAGGAACTTGAAAAATTCATTTCAAACATTCCAAGAGTAAATGTAGTTACTGCAAAGAGTTTGCTTGCTAATTTCAAAACTGTAAAAAAACTAGTGAACGCAAAAGGAGAGGATTTGTTAAAATGTGAAGGGGTGGGCAAAATCAGGGCAAAATTCTTGATAGATTTCTTCAAAAGGGAATACAAAAACAAATAATTGTCAGATAAACTACCCATTAATCAAAACAAGTCCTTTTAAAACACAAGTTTCTAAATATTAATAAAGATGATAGAAATTACTCTGACAATTATTCTTCTTGCAATATTTTCTGGTTTTATAAAGGGATTTGCTGGTTTTGGTTTGACTTTGGTTTTGATGGCAGTTTTGTTCGAAGTTACAACCCCTACAAACTTTATGCCAATAATAGTTCCATTGTTTGTATTCTTAGACATACTTCTTTATTTTGAAAACAGAAAAAATTTGACTTTGGATTTCAAGGAGAATTTCACGCTCCACCCTACAACACTAATGACATTATTCATAGGTATTTTATTTGGAACTTACCTTCTAACAAAAATAAGTGACCCTAGCATATTGAAATTGATATTTGCATTCCTGGTGTTGATACTTCTATTCTTACTAGTTGAAAAAGTGGATTTGCATCAAATGAAGATACCCTCTGAGCGTTCGAATGGTTTTTTCGGTCTGGGCACAGGAATATTGACGGGATTATTTACTATGAATGGAATCCCAACAACAATTTATTTGCTATATCATCAATATTCAAAAGAAAAATATATGGCAAATCTTGTAACATTTCTAATATTCTCTGACATAATATTAATTGCTGTCTATTTGTTCAAGGACTTGTTTACTCTATCTGGATTTCTAATATCTATGGAATTAATGGCTTTTGTGGTTGTAGGTTTTGTGGCAGGCATTTACGTAAGAAGATATATTTCTTCCAAGACATTCAAAAGTCTTGTAATTTTGATTTTAGCTATAAATTCATTAAAGATAATATTTGATTACTTTGTATTTTAAAACAAAGTTCAAAGGTATTTAATCTTTCTGTAATGGAAAATCGTAAAAAGTGAATAAACACTAAAAAATAGATAGAACAATATTCTTTGTGTGCTATCAATCAAATACATGTCTCCAAAATAAAACACAAGACTCAAACCAACTGCAAGTAAAATATAAAATGATTTTCTTCTTATAAGTGAGATAATAATCAAAACAGTTATTGCAAGATTGAATATGAAATAGAATATAAAATGCCAAAACGTAAGATTCGGATTTAAAAACAAATTAATGTCAAATTCAAGTGCGAAAATTGAAACCATGGTGCTTAAAAATATAACTTTGAAATGATTAATGGATTCAAGAGTTGCCCACCCAATACCAAATAAAATTCCATTCTTATAACTTTTTGTTTTGACAAATTTTTTTAGCGAGAAATATTTTAAAACCGGAGAAATCATAATAAAAACAATAGTTATAATATATAATGGGATAACATTTGCTTGGAAATAATCTTTGAAATTAACCATGACATACTTTACCGGAATCTGTATGCAAAGCGAGACAAGGAAAAAAAGATACCCCAGAAACAAGAACAATATATTCGGTCTTTCCCTTTTGACAAAGAAAAAAGTAACCAATACTGCCACAAGCAACTCTATCGTCCACAACATCTTAGAATATTTAAGATAAAAAGATATATAAATGTAATGGAATTTTTATTACTTGTAGCTTGTCTCTATATTTTTATGCCAAGATCGCATAACTCGGTATTGCGCTTGACTTGAAATCAAGTTCCTTACGGAATTCAGGGTTCAAATCCCTGTCTTGGCGTTTCTTAAAATTCTA
>JBFHXM010000069.1:0-6082 GCA_041598975.1 Candidatus Woesearchaeota archaeon
CCAGAAGGAAGAAGAATTCCGGAAAAAGCATAAATTATGATTTTTATTCTTTTAATAAATAATTGAATAATTCTTTGTGATTTTTGAATATTTTGTTTGCTTTTTTTAGGTGTTTTTTGGATACAGAGGTTTCTATTGCATAAACTTTTATTTTGGCAGAATTTGCACTTCCCACTCCTAATGGTGAATCTTCAATAATTAAGCAATCTTTTTTTTTAACTTTGTCTCTTTGAGTGCTTTTAAATATGGGTCAGGATGTGGTTTTGAGTTTTTCACATCGTTTGCACTGATTATGTCTTCAAATATGTTTGGAAAGTGTTTTTTTATTTCTTCCTGTGCATATTTTTTTATTGAGCCAGTTACTATGTATTGTTTTATATTTTTATTATTTAATTGTTTGAGTTCTGATTTTATATTATATGGTTTTACTTTTGATTTTAATTTATTCATAATTTCTTTTTTTCTTTCAAATATTATATTTATTTCTTCTTTGGTTAGGTTCTTTTTGTTTTGTTTTGCAATCTCTATTATTGTATCTTTATAGGACAATCCACCCATTTCCATAAGTTGTTTTTTTGTTACTGTTAGTTTATGTTCTTTTAATGCTTTTTGCCAGGAAATTGCATGTGTGTTCATAGAATTTATTAAGACTCCGTCCAAATCCCAAAATATTGCTTTCATATTTATTTTGTGTTTATTTTTATTATAAATTTTTGTGATTTTATTTTGTTATTACTACTACATAAAATGTAAATTATATATAAGTGTTTTATCCTGGAGATATTATGTTATATATATTTAAAAGATTTTTTTTCTTTTTTATTGTGTTTTTGCAGTTTTTGTTTGTAGTTAGCAGTGTTTTTGCTGCTATTGATTTGTCTTCTGGTTATTGGGAGACGACTTTTGATTGTGATACTGATGGTAATCCTGCTAACGGAGATACTGAATGGACTGCTTATGGTCAGACACTTAATTGTGATGGGGTAGGAAAGGGTGGAGGATGGTATACATCTGACGGGAAATATGAACAAATTGTTGCTGTAGCCAATAATCTAAATGGAAGAGGGGGTAAGGGACAGAGGCACTGGATATGTGATGGGACAAATTGTAATTCAGGGGGTCTTCGTCTTAGTTTTAATACACCGCCGGGTAAAATTTGGATGCGTTGGTATATGCGCTGGGAATCGGGTTTTGGTACATTTGATCAATATAAAGTAATTTACGCTTTTACAAGTGGTACCAATGGTCCTGTATTGAATACTCATTATCCAAGTGACGATGGTATGCGTTTCGTTTATTTTGCAAATAGTCAAGAGGTTCGTTGCACTAATTGTGGATTTGGAGGTTCTTTTTATAAAAGTAAAGTTTCTGATGGCTCATGGCACCTTTTTGAAGTGATGTTGGATCCTGCTGGAGGAACTCTAAAGATGTGGGTTGATGAAAATCTTGTAATGAATGATTTTAATGTTACTTATAAGCAAAATGTTATTGATTATATACTTGTTGGTTCAAACCAAAAAAATGTAGCAAATGGAAGAACAATGTATATAGATTATGATGATATTGCTATTTCTACTACTGGTTATATTGGTCCGGTAGGTGGAAGTGGGGGAACACAAACTCCTCCTCCACCTCCTGCAGGAGATATAACTCCTCCTAGTACTATTACTGATTTGAGTGTTGGAAATTGTAAGACTACAAGTTGTGGTTTATCATGGAGTGCGCCAGGTGATGATGGAAGCATTGGTAGTGCTACTAGTTATGATGTTCGTTATTCTACAAGTCCTATTACTAGTTCTAATTGGGCAAGTGCTTCGCAGGTTAGTGGCGAGCCAACTCCGAGTGCAAGCGGTTCTTCGCAAAGTTTCATAGTTACTGGTTTGAATAAGGATACTACATATTATTTTGCTATTAAGGCAATAGATGATAAAGGTAATGTTAATAGTTTGAGTAATGTTGTAAATGAGAATACATTTTTATTTTATACTACTTATGATTGTGATACGGATGGTAATCCTTCTAATGGCGATACTGAATGGACTGCTCCAAGTCAAACATTAAACTGTGATGGTGTTTCTAGAAATGGCGATTGGGCTGCAAGCAATGGTAAATATGAACAAATTGTAACTATTGCTAATAATCCTGATGGCGCAGGGGGTAAGGGGCAGCGTCATTGGACATGTGATGGAACAAATGATAATAGTGGTGATATAAGAATCAATTTTGCAACTCCTCAGAATAAATTATGGATTAGGACATATCAAAGATTTGAGAATGGTTGGCAAAGTGGTTTTGGGCAATTAAAAGATATCTATGCATATACTAATGTTCCAGCACAATTAGTTTTTAATTTTTATGGAGGAAGTACGATATCTTTAGTTACTGGTTCTGAAAAATGGTATAATGGAATTGGAGGTTGGACTAGTATGTATCCTACTGGTGTTGCTGATGGAACTTGGCATCATGTTGAAGTATTATGGGATATACCAAATAAAATTTTTAGATTATGGATAGATGGAAATTTAATAGTTGAGGAATTAAATGCTAATTATGGAACTATAACTTCTATTAATTCATTATTATTGCCTGTGAATGCGAAAAACATTGCTAATGGTGGATGCATGTATCATGATTTTGATGATATTGCTATTTCGACTAAAGGTTATATTGGTCCTGTTCAAGGTTCTGGATCATCTCCTCCTGTTTTTCAGTGTTCTGATGGTTTGGATAATGATGGTGATGGTTTGACTGATTATCCTAGTGATCCTGGGTGCAGCTCTTCAAGTGATAATGATGAGTTTAATGTTCCAGTTGATACTACTCCGCCTGTTTTAAGCAGTGGTGTTCCTAGCGGGGTTTTGGCAAGCGGTACCACTCAAACAACTTTAACTTTGACTTCTGATGAGGATGCAAATTGCAGGTATTCTGTCACTTCAGGTCAGGTTTATTCATCAATGAGTATTTTTTCAAGTACTGGTGGAACCAGTCATTCAACAACTATAAGTGGTTTGAGTGATGGACAATCATATAATTACTATATTAAATGTCAGGATAGCAGTGGGAATACGAACATTAATGATTATTTGATTAGTTTTTCAGTCAATTCACTTTCACCTTCTTCGAACCAGATTATTTTCTTATTTGAAGGGTTTGAGGATTCAGCTTTTTCAAGCAGAGGATGGTATGATAGTACTAATCTTAAACTATCTACAGTTGAGAAAAATTCAGGGAATAGCGCTGTTGAGTATCATTTTTTGCCAGGTATGACTACGCCTGAAATTTCTGGTTCTGCAATCAGACATTTGTTTACTGATACTGAAGAAGTTTATGTTAGGTATTATGTTAAATATAGTTCAAATTGGGTTGGCAGTGGTGTTAGCTATCACCCTCATGAGTTTTTTATCTTAACTAATGTTGATGGGGCTTGGTCTAATCTTGCTGGAACTCATCTTACATCATATATTGAACAGAATTCTCTTAAGCCTGCTTTAATAATTCAGGATACTTTAAACATAGATTCTAATAATATCAATGTTGATTTGACAGGTATTAGTGAAAATCGTGCTGTTGCTGGATGTAATGGAAATAGTAATGCGCATGGTGTTGAAGATTGTTATTTTTCAACTTTTTGGAGGAATAATAAATGGTGGTTGTATCCAAATCCTGTGTTAACTGTTGGTGTTTGGCATAAAGTAGAAGCATATTTCAAGCTTAACAGTATTGTTGGTGGGATAGGACAAAAAGATGGTGTTATATCATATTGGCTTGATGATAATCTTCTTATTAATCATAATGATGTTGTATTAAGAACAGGACAACATCCTAATATGAAATACAACCAATTTATTATAGCTCCATACATTGGACCTGGAAGTCCTATAGATCAGACCATGTGGGTTGATGATCTTGTAATTGCTAATAAAAGAAATAATTCCTCTCCATCGCCTGCTGGTTTTTGTGGTGATGGTACATGCAATTCTGGCGAGACTTGTAGTAGTTGTCCAAGTGATTGTAGCGTTTCAGCAAGCCAGATTTGTTGTGTTGGCAGCATTTTAACTGGCAATTGCTGTGGTGATTCTGATTGTAGTGGTGGCAAGGTTTGTTCTAGCAATACTTGCACAAGTGTTCCTGTTGGCAGTGGCAATTCAATTAATGCATACTCTGTTGGTGATGGTTATTTAGAGTATGGTTATGACTCCAATTGGGGCGTTGTTCGAAGCGCAGCTAGTGCAAATTATTTTGATGCTTCATCTGTTGAGATTGAGTCTGGTTCGTATTTTAGCAGTGCGGATGCATTCAAGATTATGCGTGGTGTTTTGAATTTTGATACTAGCGCTATCCCTGATAATGCTGTTGTTACAAGTGCGGTTTTGAAGTTGTATGTTACCGGTGTTACAAATACTGACAATGATGGTGTTGATTACTTGGTTGTTACGATGGGTGCAACGCCAAGCAATGTTAATAGCTTGTCTGCGAGCAATTATGGTAATATTGGCAGTTTGAGCAGTCCTTTAGTTGGCAGTAATCTTTTGGATTTGGGTAGCGTTAGCCTCAACGCTTATAACAATTTAGTTTTCAATAGCGTTGGTCTGTCTAATATTAACAAGCAAGGCTATACTAGCATTGCAGTTCGTGAGGGTCACGATATTACTAATTCTGCAATTGATGTTGGCACTAGCAGTGGTTATGGCGGGAACAGAGTTAGTTTTAGAAGCAGTAATGTAGCAGGAACCATTCAAGACCCAGTTTTGGTTGTTACTTATTCTATTCCTTCTGTTTGTGGGAATAATATTCTTGAGACTGGCGAGACTTGTGAGGGCACTAATTTCGGCGGCAAGACTTGCAGTGATTATGGATTTAATAGTGGTGTTTTAAGTTGTAGTAGCAGTTGCAGTATTGTTAGCAGTGGTTGTTTCAATTTAGTTGTTGATACTACTCCTCCTGCTCGTTCCAATCCTTTGCCTAGCGGCAATTTGAGTTCAGGCAGTGTTAAAACAACTCTTTCCTTGTCAACAGACGAGCAGGCAGTTTGCAAGTATTCCAATTTACCTGGCATTACTTATAATAGTATGACTAATCTTTTTTCAAACACCAATGCAAAAGCTCATACTACTGAGGTTACAGGTTTGCAAGATGGAAAATCTTACACTTATTATGTTCGATGCCGTGACGCGAAAACCAATGTAAATTCAAACGATTTTTTAATAAGTTTTAGTGTTAGTAATTCCGGTAGTTCGTCCTCTAATAACAATACTACTGTGACTCCTCCACCTGCACCTGTTAAGAAGAAGCCTGACTCAGGTGGTGGTGGCGGTTCTTCAGGCGGCGGCAGTGGTAGTGGCAAGAAGACAAATAACAAGTTTGCTAAAATTTATCAAACAGAAGAGCAAGTTCCTGTGTGCATACCTTCTTATGAGTATGATTTGTGGTCTGCTTGTGTAGACTCTATTCAGTATCGGGTTTATCGTGATTTGAATGGATGTAACAATGAAACTTCATTTAAAGAAGAGTCTCGTGTTTGTGTTGAGACTAACACTGATATTGAGAATTCTTTTTTGAATGCAAAGGAGCTTGAAGTTGTTCAAATAGATGATACTCGTTATCAAGCTTCTTTTAATGGCGTTCCAGATTTGGTGTATTTCAATAGCAATTCTAGTGTTGAAAATGATGCAGTTTTAATTGAGAATAGTAACGATAGTTTAGTTTATTTGGCACTTCTTGTTGACGATAGTGAAGATGTTAAGGTATATTCATTAAAGCTTGTTGATGACAAGGTTATGGAGAGTGGGATTTTAGATGATTATGATTTGATTGATTACAATGTTCCTGAACAGATTAGTATGAGTACTACTAAGGCTACGAGTTATTATCCTGTTCGATTTTTGCTTGTATTCTTTGCACTTGCAATTTTGGTTGTTGGTTTCTTCGGTATTATTTTTTTGGTAAAGAAGTTTCATAAAAATAGTTCTTATGTTCAGGTTTTGAAAACAGATTTGGATATGGAAAATATCAAGACATTTTTAAAAGATAATAAGGATAAATTTTCTCTTGAAGATTTGAAGAAGTCTTTGCTTGATGCAGG
>JBFHXM010000070.1:0-6025 GCA_041598975.1 Candidatus Woesearchaeota archaeon
CCTCCCTTATGATAAGGAATGGATTATTGAACCTTTAAGTGATTCAACGATTTATCAAATGTTTTATTTGATTTCCGGAGTCATTGTTAGAGAGAAAGTTGATGCTGAAAAGTTGAATGAGGATTTGTTTGATTATTTGTATTTGAATGAAGGCAAGATTGATAAGGTTGTGAAGTCTTGCGGTATTGATAAAAATATTATTGAAGAGATGAAAAATGAAGTTGAATATTGGCAAAATAATGATTTTAGATATGTTGGTCAACCTCACATGTCTAATCATATGTCATTTTTGATTTATCATTATGCTCTTATTTTTGATGGTCCTGAGTTAAAGAAGTTTCATCCTAAAATTGGAGTTGTAGGAGGTATGCTTCAAAGGAATGGAGAGAAAATTTCAAAGTCAAAAGGAAATGGGATTCCACTTTCAAAGGTTGGTAAAGAATTTGGTGCTGATCTTTATAGGTTATATATTGCTGTTGCTGCGAGTTTTGATGTTGAGATGGATTTCAGGGATGATGAGATTGTTCAACTTGAGAAGAAGTTTGACAGATTTAAGATTTTAATGTTTGAAGCGAAGAAGAAAAAGATTAGAAAATATGATAGTTTCTCAGATGTTGATAAGTGGCTTATTTCAAGATTCTATTCCAAAGTTAAAGTTTATTTTGACTTTATGAGTGAGCTTAAGATTAGGGAAGCTTATGTAAATATCTTGTATGAAACTTTGGCAGATATTAATTATCATATAAGGCGAACTTCCAAGAAGGATACTTTGGATGTTTTGAGATTTATTTTCAAGGATTTTGTAAAAGTTATGGCTCCAACAGTACCTCATATTTGTGAGGAGTTGTATATTGGAGAGGATGGCGGAAATTATGTGAGTTTAGCTAAGTTTGAAACAAATTGTGAAGATTATATTGATAAGGATATTGAAGATATTGAAGGCATTGTTGAGAATTTGATTGCAAGTGTTGCTAGGATGAGGGATGCTCGAGATATGAAAAAGTTGAAGAAGGTTATTATTGTTCAAGCTAGTGATGAGAGGTTTAAGTTGTTTGATAAGTTGAAAGTTTTACTTGATGAGTCTCGTGATTTTAAAACTATTTTTGGAAAGCTTAAGGAAGATTTTCCTGCTGATATGAAATTTATTTCCAAGTTTGTTCCTAAGACATTAGGGGATGGTCTTAGTGCTTATTTGCCAAAAGCGGAAGAGAAGGAACTTCTTGAGAAGGTGAAAGGTTTTATTGAGAAAGAGTTTGACACTAAAGTTGAAATTAGCAGTGTTGAAAAGATGGAAGGCAAGTTTGGACAGGTGGTTCCTGCCAAACCCGGCGTAGTTTTAGAATAAAATCTTGTTTTATTTTTCTGGAAAGAGAAAGTTATTTAAAGGTAGGAATTTATTGTATAATATAGGATGGTTTTTTTGAATAAAAATTTAATTTCTATTACTGATTTTTCAAAAGATGCTTATATAAAAATTCTTGATTTAGCTGAGAAGTTTGAAAAAAATTCCAGGCAAGATATTTTGAAAGGTTATCTTTTTGCGACTCTTTTTTTTGAACCTTCAACAAGGACCAGACTTAGTTTTGAGAGTGCGATTTTAAGACTTGGTGGAAAAGTTACGGGGTTTTCTGATGCAAATACTTCAAGTGTTAAGAAAGGTGAGAGTTTGCATGATACAATCAAGACTGTCGAGAGTTATGTGGATTTGATTGTCATGAGGCATCCTATTGATGGTAGTTCCAGGTATGCTAGTGAAGTTTCAAAGGTACCAATTATTAATGCTGGAGATGGCGCAAACCAGCATCCTACTCAGACACTTCTTGATTTGTATTCTATTCGAAAGACTCAAGGCAAACTTGATGGGCTTAAGGTTGCTTTTGTTGGTGATTTGAAGTATGGCCGAACCGTTCATTCCTTGGTTCAGGCTTTGATGCAGTTTGGTTGCAAATTTACTTTTATTTCTCCAGTTGATTTAAAAATACCAAATAGTATTCGATTTGGTCTTGATGGGAAAGGAATTGATTATGTTGAAACTGATAAGTTTGAGGATTCTATAAAAGATGCAGATATTGTTTATATGACTAGGATTCAAAAGGAAAGATTTCCTGATGTTTTGGAATATGAAAAAGTTAAAGATAGTTTTATTTTGAGAAAAGAGATGCTTGATGGAACTAAGAAGAGTCTTAAAATAATGCATCCTTTGCCAAGGGTAAATGAGATTGATGTTGATGTTGATGAAAGTGAAAATGCATATTATTTTGAGCAAGCTGAGAATGGCATTTATACTCGTCAAGCTATTTTGACATTGATACTTGGCAAGGAGGGAGAGGTGAAGTAAAGTGAAGGAGTTGAAAGTTAATGCTATTAAGAATGGAACGGTTATTGATCATATTGAGTCAGGGACAGTGTTTAAAATTTTGGAGATTTTGAATCTTAAGGATTTAGATGAAGAGATTTTGCTAGGTACAAATCTTGTTAGTAAGAAAGGAGATACGAAAGGTGTTTTGAAAATTGGAGAGAAATTTTTTGATGAATATGAAATAAATAAAATTGCTATTTTGTCGCCTAATGCAACTATTAATATTATTAAAGATTACAATGTTGTCAAAAAAGAGAAGGTTCAAATTCCTGATAAGATTTGCAAGATTTTGAAATGTTTTAATCCTAATTGTATAACTAATCATGAAGATATTGATACTAAGTTTACAGTTATAGATAAAGAAAAATTAAGTTTTAAGTGCTTTTATTGTGAGAAAATAAATTTTAAAGAGAATATGATTCTCCGTTGAGTTTTAAGAAGCATTCATCAGGTAAGGCAGTCATTATTTTTTCTTCTTCTTTTTTTCTTTTTTCATAAATCATTTGTGCTCTTGTTTGATTTTCGGGTCTTGGTTTAAGATGTGAGCCCAACCACATTTCAAGTTTTCTTAATTTGGATAAATTATGGTCCCTGAAAGTTGTTATTTCTCCCCAAGTATCGCATACAATGATAGTACATTTTGTTCCTGAATATATTGGCTTTCCTTTTTTTCTTGCAAGGTTTTTTAGAATTTCTAGTGCTATTTTTTCATAACTTATAGGTTCTCTTTTTTCTCCTAAAAATCTTCTGCCCTGCCCTATTATACCTTTTTCCAGCAGTATTGTTGCAACAGGATTTATCATTGATCCTTTTTCTTGATATAGTCTATACAAATCTATATATTCGGGTTGCAATCCAGTGGAAAGGAGGTTTATTTTTCTTTTTGGTGTTTTTATATAATGTCCGTTTTCCTGAATAGGCCCTTTTTTGTTTAGGAATTCCTTGTTCATGTGTTGTATAAGTTTTTGGTGATCCAAGTGATTGTATCTTGTATTCATAATATTTTATCATTATTTTGGTATTTAAACTTTTTCTTTTTTAATAATAATGTTTTTAAAGTGATTTGGATTTATTTCTTTTAGGCTGGTTTTATATTTCTTTTGAGGGGGTCGCCCAGTCTGGTCAAAGGTGCTGGATTTAGGCTCCAGTCCGCAAGGTTCGAGGGTTCAAATCCCTCTCCCCTCACTTAGTTCGTGTCGAGGGATTTTTACCCTCTTCGAGACACGGTCACTTAAAATTTTTGTGAATTTTTCGTTTGGTGTATTTTTTGCAAGCAAAAAACAGTTCAAATCCTTCCCCTCTCATTTTTATGTTTGTTTTTAAGATATGTTTTAATTCGATGAAGGGAAGGATAACATACCCATTTTGCTCCCTTGTCTCCATTTATATTTAACCAATATTTAAATTCTTCATATCTTTTTTGTATGGTTTGATTTTCATTTTCAATCCACATTTTAACTTCTTTAGAATTGTGTAAGTTTTTAAGTTCTAAATTTTTAATTATTTCTCTAGGAATATTGATAGTTCCTTCGCTTAAATCTTTTTTTAAGTCTCTAATAGAATGAACTTGTCCCATAAGATATGCTAAATTGGCAACATCTTTTCCCCTATATTTAGATCCTGCTCCAATTAAAGCTATGTTTAAAACTGGAATAAATGTTTTTAAATAATATTCTTCAATTTCTGCTTGAGATAATAATCTTCTTTCTTGAGATCTTTTATAGTCATATATCATTATTTCTATTTCGTCTGCAAAATCTTTTCTAGGATTATCATCAAGAAGCATAATTTTTTCTAAACCTTTTATTGAAAAATCGAATAATTTTACAATTGGCAAATTGGAGGTGGATTCTCCTTTCACATGTGCTAAGATTTCTAATGCATATTCTAACCTATTTCCTTTAAATTTTTTGTCATTATCTAAAACATCATCGACATCTCTACAAAAAAAATAAGAGGTTCTACCTATTTTAGCTCTTTCAAAATTTTTTAAACTAGAAAGATATAGGTGAGCTACTCTTAACCAATATTTTTTATCTCTTAAAATTAAATTTGTAGCTTCTTTTAAGCATAGTAATTCTATCATATTTTAGTATAAGAAAATAGAAATTTATTTTAGATAGGGAAGAGAATTTGCAACTTCTTCTATCTTATCTTCGCTTGCTTGAAGTACCGCCATCGCATCCCATATTCCGTTTATGAAAGCTTTTCTTCTTCCTTCTACAATGTCAATGTCTAATGTTTGGTCGTTGTATGTTAATGTTTTGTTCTCTAAGTCAATTTCTACTTCTGTTTCTGGAGAAGTTTTTACAATATTTACTAAGTTTGTAATTTCTGCATCTGGAAGCATTGCAGCAACTATTCCCAAACTTGCATAGTTTCCTGCGAAGATTTCTGCGTAACTTGGAGCAATTATTGCTTTGATTCCAAATACATAATAGCTAAATCTCCAAGGTTATTCCAAACATTCCAATAATCTGCACTGATTCCAGTTTCAGCTATAATTTGAGTTAAAACCATAATCAAAGGGAATTTATTTATATTTATAAAGGTTTATTACTCGCTAGTTGTTCTAGGCATTTTCAAAAATTTTGCATAATCGCTGTTATGTACCCCGAGCCCGAGTTTAAACCCGCAGGGATTTAAACGAAGCGAGAGCGCAGCGTGGTCAAACGAACCGAAGGTGAGTGCAGAAGTTTTTTGCCCTAATTTTCTCAAATTTTAATTTGTTTCTCGTCCATTAACTGGCAAAAAATTGTACATAATCGGTGTTATATTCGGGTGAGCGATAGCGAAAGTCTGCAAGACGTCCCCGACGACTGAAAGGAGGAGAGTAAAATTTAGGGGCGTTAAAGGAGCAAAGCGACCATGAGTAAAATTCATAAAAGGACACTTTAAAAAGAGGGGGCTTTTGGTTCTTTTCCCAAAAGAACATTATTTATACTCTTCTAAAAAATCTTCATAAGTTCCTGAACCTCTAAAATCAATTTTAAATGTTTTTGAGTCAATTTTTTCAATAATTACTGAATCTAATCCTATTTCTTGTAGTTTTTCGTAAGTTAAGAGTTCATTTTCTTTTAAGTTTAAAACTGACCTTAAAAGCCACTTGCCTAAATCAGCATTATGTTTAGACATTAATGCCTTTGAACCATCTTGACAAACTTTTGCTTCTAAAATATTTCCATCAGGCAATAATAATTTAAATGGAACATCTCTAGATAAAAAAAATCCTGGAAATCTTCTATGAATCCAAGCAGGAATTTGAATATAAATCTCATCAGAACTTCTTACTCTTCCCCCTGCATTCCATTGGTTCAAACCACTTTTAGGATAAACTAATTTTTCATCTCCTTTACTAGAATATAAAGGCAAAATAACAAAAGGATTTTCTGTTATTGATTTTTTATAATATACTTCTTTTACATGTAAAAATTTCTCTTCTAAAACTTCAAATGGGTCATCTAAAATTTCAACATCCAATTCTTGAAGAATATTTTTTGTAATAAACCTTTTATACAAAGTAGATTTGGTTTTATTAAATGAATATTCATTTAAAGAATCTTTGAATGAAATTGTGTTTTTTGTTGCTTTAATATTCTTGATTTTCTCTAAATCAATCAAATCCATATTGCATTCAAAAGTCTTAATTTTACCCTCATCTCTTAC
>JBFHXM010000071.1:0-5981 GCA_041598975.1 Candidatus Woesearchaeota archaeon
AACAATAAACTCCGAATTCATTAGAAAATTCTACAACATTAGAATGATTAGAAGTTTAAAAGGAAAAGTTAATGCTTTTAGAGAATTTTCAAAATATATGCCTCGGATTTTATTAAGATATGCAAAACATAATCTTTCTGGAAACCATTTAGAAGAAATGGGATCAGAAATAAATGGAAATCCAATAAAAATTGTTCAAATAAACACTCCTTATGCTCATCAATTTATGAAAGATATTGATACAAAAGGCGATTATCAAACCTATTTGCGAAATATGTCGGTGCCAAAAAATTAACTCTGCGTGTTTCGGACTTCGTCCGACCGTTGCACTAACCTTTGGTTTCTTCGTGACAGACATAACAAAAATTTTGATGTCATTTTAAATGTGTGAAATTATGTGAACATAGTCCTCATGTTAACTATGTTTTTAAATAAATTCGCATATAGAATAAGTAATTGTGTCGTTCAAACGCAATTAAAATATTATCTAACTTACTTTTTCAAACATGGGATTTTACAAAAAACTTTTGAAGCAAATTGCAAATTTTGAAGTTAAACATCCGTTCTTTGTAGTGTTTTTTATCTTGGCATTAACAATGATGGTATTCAGTTTTGCTCCAAATGTTAGAACAGTAGCCTCATTAGAAAAAATGTTGCCCTATGATTTGGAAGAAGTAAAAGCATTTAATTTGCTAAGGGATAATAATCTGGGCCAGGATGGAATAGCTGTTATTATTGAAGTAGAAAACAATCAATATGCTCAGGATAATTCTTATCTTGTTAATTTTAATGAGGAAACTAATAACTTGCAAATAAGAGAAGATATTTACACTTATTTGAAAAATCTTGATGCAGAATTTAGTTCAACTTCAGGAATTTTGGATGCAGTAAGTGTTGTCGATTATCTTGACAAGGGATTAGACTTTAAAAGTGAGCACATCACTGGCTTTTTTAATGATGATTATAGTCAAACTATGATATTTATAAAAACAGATATTAGTACAAATGACTTGAATATGAATTTGCTTTCAGATAATATTAAAGAAGACTTGGAAAATATCGGAAAGCCCGACGGAGTTAAAACTTCACTTACTGGAACTCCTGTTGTTCAGCAAAAACTCGGGAAACTTATCAATCTTGACAGGCAAAGTACAAAATGGATTTCAACACTACTTGTATTTTTGGTTATTTCAATAATATTTAGAAGTGTTGTTGCTGCGATAATTCCAGTTATAATTGTAACAGTGAGTATAGATTGGCTTAATGGAGTTATGGGTTACTATGACATGCCTATTTCAACGCTTGCAGGAGGAGTTGCAGCAATGGTTATTGGTATTGGTATAGATTATTCGCTCTTTTTAATGAACAGATTCAAATTTAATCGTCAGAAAGGTAAAAGCATCAAAGAAGCTATGGAAATATCTGTTGTAAGTGCAGGTTCATCACTAACAGCAACTTCGGCAACTACAATGGCGGCCTTTATAGCATTCATGTTTGGCTCCATGCCTGAGATGAACAGATTTGGTATGTTGATGGTGATTGGTGTGTTCTTCTCTTTCTTGTTCAGTATACTTTTGCTGCCGGCTCTTTTGGTAATTGAAGAAAAAATATATTATTATTTAAGGACTAAGAAGGTAGCCTTTGGACCAGAAGATGATTTGGTTCTTGAGAAAAGAAAGAAGCCAAAGAAGAAAGGGAGATACAAACATCACAAAGATGACATAGTATTTTGGGGTGATGAACAATGAAAAAGCTTGCAAACTTTTTAGGAAATCTGCAATACAAGTATTCATCAATATTCATTATTGCAACTTTGGTTTTCACTATTATTATTGCTTTTGGTGCGATAAACTTGATAAGTAATGTAGAGCCAAGTCTAGAAAAAGTGCTTCCTCAGGATATCGATGAAATCAAATTAATGAACTCTATGAGGGATGAATTTCCCGCAGACATAATTTATATCGTGCTTGAAATAAATGGTGAAGGAGCACAAGATGTAAGAGACCCAAAAGTGCTCGAATACATATACTTGCTTGACTCAAAAATAGCAGAACTTCCTAATGTACACTCAATAGTATCATTATCTAAGATGAACAATGATTTCAAGATTGTAAGGGGAACTTATGACTTGCCAAATAATATTGTTGAATCAAAAAATCTATTTAATAGATATAGCGAATCATTTGGTGTTGACAAGTTTTTGAGCAGTGACTTTAAAGTAACATACATTGAAGTACATACTTCTGTAGGTTCATCTGCTTCATCTATTACTGAAATGATGAATAACATTGAGCAAGATATAAATTCACTTGAAGAATTTAATCCAGGTGTTGATGTTTCACTTAGTGGATTCTCTGCAATCGATAAAGCAACATTCAATATTATAATTTCAGACTTTATAAAAATAACATTCATAAGTTTCGCATTTATATTGACTATCCTTTTCATAAGCAAGAGAAGTTTGAAAGGATTTGTGCCGTTGATAGTAGTGATGCTTGCAGTGATTTGGACAATGGGCCTTGTAGGTTATATCGGAATAACAATTACTGTTGTAACAATGGTAAGTGTTGCGATGATTATGGGACTTGGTATTGACTATGGTATCCATATGTCTGATACTTATTATGAGAACAGAACTGAATATGGAAAAAGGAAAAGTTTGATAGTAACACTTGAAGAACTATTAAGATCACTTATAGGTTCATCATTGACAACAAGTGCAGGATTTTTGGCATTGCTATTTGGTATGCTTCCTGCAATGAAAAATTTGGGGATAGTACTTGCAATAGGAATTTCCTTTACACTTATGGCGGCGATAATCTCATTGCCTGCTTTTTTAATAGCGTTTGATAAAGATAAACAAGAAGAAAAACAAGAGAATTAAGAGATTAAAAAATGATAAAAAAAATATTATTAGGATTAATACTAATGGCGATGTTATCTACAAATATGGCATTTGCCGATGTAAAGCTTGACGGGGTAAGTTTTGACCCATCTGTTATAGCAGTTGGTGATGAAGTTACAATTATTGTGAATTTTCACGAAGAGAACAAGGCTGGAAACCTTGAAAATGCAGTTTCAAATGATGGAAGCGTTAGTTTGAAAGCGACTTTGGTTCCTAAAAACACACTTGCAAAAGATTATGTTACAATGGTAAGTGCAGACGGATTCAATATCGGACACTTGTTTGAAGGTGATGCATGGAGACAAAATTACAAAGTAAAAGTAAATAACAACGCTCCAGTAGGGGAATATGAATTTGATGTTGTGTTTCAGTATTACAAAAACAATGCTCCATACAGACTTGCAAAAAAAGAAAGTTTCATAATGGATGTAACAAAAGAAGGTATTATTTTGAATGTTGCAAATGTAAACACGAACCCTTCCCAAGTTAGAAGTGGGGACGATTATGTGCAAGTTTCAACATTTGTAGAAAATTCTGGAGAAAAAGATGCAAAATCCATTGAATTAAATCTGGTATTGCCAGAAGGGTTTGAAGGTTCATACTCAAACAACAACAGAGTATGGCTTGGATACTTAGGAGCATCTGAAAGCAAGAGTGTGGATTTTTATTTAGATGTGGACGAGAATTTGCAATCTGGAGTTTACAATCTGACTTTGAATCTAGATTACAGCGACTTGGACAATAACAAAAACAGCAAAACAGTTACAATCCCATTCCTTGTAAAGCCTAAACCAAAAATTGATATTGTATCTTCATATGGTGAAGGACTTGCTGGTTCAGACGGAGAACTTAGAGTGGTTGTGAAAAACAATGGAGAAGATAGAGCAGAAAGTGTAGATGTAAGAATTGTGAAAGAGAGTCTGCAACCTTTTGAAATCGAGGTAAGGAACTCCTATGTAGGAAGCCTTGAACCTGGCGAAGAGGCAGTAGCGATATTTAAGATTGATATAAATAAAGAAGCGAACATCAACAATTACGACTTCAAAATGTTGATTCGTGCGAAAGGTAACGGCGAAAACGGAGACAACAACATTTATGTATTCAACAGGAATGCAGACTTTGAAGTAACAGGCAAAGCAGAGAATAAATTATTTACCTATGGATTGTATGCATTGATTGCGATAGTATTGATATATGTGCTTCGGGTTCCTTTCAAAAAGACAATGAGAAAAAGAGGTAAGAACTAAAATGAATACTATTGACATGGTACACTCAATCGCAGGCTTTTTTATCATAATAAGTTTAGCTTTAGGTTACTATTTTAGTCCATATTGGCACTTATTCACGCTCTTTGTTGGTCTGAACCTGTTCCAGTTCGGCTTTACTGGCTTCTGTCCTTTAAAGATAATCCTCGACAAGCTCAACAAATAATATTTTATTTATTTTTCTAACCTTTCAATTTTTTTATTTAATTCTTAGAAACAAATGTCGACTCCTTGCAAACTGCAAGGTCCCGAACGAAGCGAAGCGTAGTGACCGCATCGAGACGTAGTCGAGGAGTCATTTAGAATAAATGTCGACTCCGAGACTTGAACTCGGGACCTCCAGATTATGAGTCTGGCACTCTAACCAACTGAGCTAAGTCGACAGTAAAAATAGTTTATAATTATTAAAATCAATGTCGCCTTTATAAAAATTACTAATTTCTCCTTCATACAAAATTCTTGAACACGTGCCAGAACACAAACAAAATTGGAATGACAAACAAAGGCGCAATTATAAGCATCAAATTAGCACTAAAGCCTCCGTAAATACTTAATCCAACACACACAATGGCAATAATTATCATCATTCTTTTAATTCTGTAATTAGTGTTAAGTACATTTCTGTTAGAATGCTTATGCAAGCTTCGTGTCTTGTGGTAGTGTCTGTGTTGGTTAAACTCTCTTCTCATAATATCTTACTTGTAATTACTATTTATAATACTTGTTAATTTCTAATCATAAAAACTATTTTCAAATGCAGTTGCTCCGTGGCCTTTTATAGTTTCAAAATGCTTAACTTTTACTCTTCTGATTGGAAAAAGTCTGTCCTTTTGATTGGAATGAAGAACATCTATATCTTCAACTAAATAAACCTCATATGCAAACTTGCCATGTCCATTATTGCTAACTCCGTCTTTCTTTGCTACTTTTAAAAGCATATTCTCAAGGCAAATTCTGCAAGGAAGCCCATTCTTTTTCTTATAAGTAAAAGGATTACTAATATGTTGCCTGATAATTTGCTGGTGTATGGCATAAGCTAGATTATTCAATTGCCTTTTTTCATCTAGCATTTTCTCAGATTTTTTTAACAATGATGAAGGAGGATTCATTTCTGGGTTTGTTTTCGTTCTTCCCTGTTTGAAATCTTTTTTTCTCTTATGAAATATTCTGCTTTCTCCTTCGTATTGCTCCAGTAATTTATGTCTGGAAGCGTGCATATCAAACAATTCATCTACTTGTGCTGGCGTTATAAGTCCGCCAAGTCTGTTCATCTCATAATTAACTTTATTTCCATCATCATCCTCTGCTACAAAATCTTTAATAACAAACCTAGGATAATTTTGAACCAACCTCATTAATTTTAACAATGCAAAATAAGGGGGCATTCTTTGTTCACTTACTTGGGCAATAAAAGGAAGTTGCTCACCATTTAAACTATGATGGCCTTTATGTTTAGGGCTTATTCCGACATAATTTAAATCATGTGCAAGTACAATGTCTAATTTCATATTAATAATATTTTTTTATACGAGATCTTTATAAATCTTACTTCTTGGCTCTCATAACATCTTCTTTTTACCACTGCCAATTGTCCAATTTAATGTATGTTCTCACAGGTACATTCGTTCGAAACAAGCAGTAGTAACATTTATAAATTACGAAATATTCTATATTAACATAATAAAACAAAAAATTCAAAATGGTGGACTCCTCAGATTATCATGAACAATACCTCAAAGACAAGAAAGAGAGAAGAAGAAAGCTTGAAATGTTGAAAAAAACCAAGCAAAACCAGAAAATCTATCATGAGT
>JBFHXM010000072.1:0-5381 GCA_041598975.1 Candidatus Woesearchaeota archaeon
AAAAGCCTTTGACAAAATCTATATTGCATCTGATCATGCGGGATACGACGCAAAAGAGCAGATAAAGCAAATATTAGAAGATTTAGACTGCAAATACGCCGATTTAGGAACAAAATCTGCAGAAAAAAGTGTAGATTACCCCAAGTATGCAAAAAAAGTTGCTCAGAAAGTCCAAGAAAACCCAAAATCCGCGGGCATACTTGTATGTGGAAGCGGGACAGGAATGCAGATAGCAGCAAACAAGTTCAAGGGCATAAGAGCAGCATTTTCTTACGACAAATACTCTGCAGAAATGGCGAGAAAAGACAATGACGCAAACATAATAACTCTAAGGGGAAGGGAGTTCAATTCAAGCAAATACAAACAAATAATAAAAACATTCTTAACAACTAAATTCTCTGGAGAAAAGAGGCACCAAAACCGTATAAAACAGCTAGATAAGCTCTAAAACTCCATTATTTATCTCATTTTCAAAACCACAACTTATATATATAACATGCTATTATAATTAATACGATGAAATTAATAATCCTGGAAGGCATGCCAGCTACCGGCAAGACTGTTCTTGGCACTATGATTACAGATCTTTTAAAAAGCCGGCTCGACAAGGACAAATACGAGGTTTTCTTTATAAAAGACAATTTAAACCCATTTGACATAAGCATTCTAAAACTTGTTCAGGAAAAGGAAAACGAACTTGAAATTGAAGAAGTAAAACAATATTTCAAAGAAATAGTTAAGAAACTTCATGAGATAGAAAAGGCGAGTAAAAAGCAATGCATATTTGTTGTACACAGGTTTTATCTTACATACCTTCCATTTTTAAAACTCAAGGATGCCACCCACTTCAAAGAAATCGAGAATATGATTTCAAACTACACTTTTCACATTACTTTGAATTACAACTATTACCATCCTGACACCATTTACGACAGGCTAAAAAGGTTTCTCGAACTCAAAGACGAAAACGACAGGCACAGATTCTACTTCCGGCAAATAGTGTTCGATCCAAGCAAAGGAGACACGCAAAAAGAGAGATTGTTCAATCATTACTTGATACGATACAACATCTACAAGAAAAGCTTTGACGAACTTGAAATTTCTAACAAGAAACTCATACACATAGACAAAGTAATAAATGCAGAAGACTACGACAGCACATTAATCCAAATCAACGAAGACATTGTAGACTTTGTAATGAGATAATCTAATAATTAATTGTCTTCCTTATTCAACTTCTCAATAATATCTCGTAGTTCAATAGCCTTCTCAAAATCAAGTTCATCTGCAGCCTTTCGCATCTCACTCTCAAGCTCAACAATCTCTCTTTCAACTTGTGATTTGGACATGTGTTTGTACTTGCTTATTTTGTCCTCTTTGATTGGCCTAGCTTCAGCCAAAACCTTCTTGACAATAGTCTGTGGCACAATCCCATACTTTTTATTATACTCAATCTGCTTTTCCCGCCTGTAATTTGTCTTATCAATTGCAATCTTCATGGATTTTGTCATCTTATTTGCATACATGATAACTCGACCGTTTACATTTCTTGCAGCTCGACCGATAGTCTGTATCAAACTTCTTTCATTTCTTAAGAATCCTTCCTTGTCTGCATCAAGAACGGCAACAAGGCTAACTTCAGGGATGTCGAGCCCTTCCCTAAGCAGATTAATGCCGACTAAAACATTAAACTCGCCAAGACGCAACTGACGAATAAGTTCAATCCTATCAAGACTATCAATTTCTGAATGCATGTAACGAACCTTGATATCTTGCTTAGAAAGATAATCTGTTAAATCCTCTGCCATCCTTTTTGTAAGTGTAGTTACAAGCACCCTTTCGCCCGCATCAACAACTTTTCTAATCTCCGAAATCAAATTTGCAACTTGTCCTTCGCTCTTTCTTACCTCAACAAAAGGGTCAAGAAGTCCTGTAGGCCTGATAATTGCCTCAACTCTCCCTCCAGACCTTTCAAGTTCATAATCTCCTGGGGTCGCACTAACAAAAACAGCATGCTTGAAATACTTTTCAAACTCTTCAAATTTTAAAGGACGATTGTCATAAGCAGAAGGAAGCCTAAAACCAAAATCAACTAAGTTTTTCTTACGAGAATAATCTCCATTATACATTGCATGTGCCTGTGGTATCGTTTGATGCGACTCATCAACAACCAATAAAAAATCTTTTGGAAAATAATCAAGAAGAACAAAAGGAGGCACACCTTCGGCACGACCATCAAAATAACGCGAATAATTTTCAATCCCTGGACAATAGCCCATTTCCTCAATAAGTTCAATATCATAATTAACTCTCTTCTTCAATCTTGTAGATTCAAGCAAATCAAGCTCCTTAACTCTTTCGTCAAGTTCAGCCCTTATCAATTCAATTGCATGCTTCTGCTTGCTCTCAGGAATTACAAACTGCTTTGCAGGATAAATCCTTATCTTGTCAAGAGTTCCTAACTTCTCACCAGAAACTGGATGTATCTGAGCAATTTTCTCAATCTCATCGCCAAAAAACTCAACTCGAACAATCAAATCTTCATACCTTAGAAAAACATCAAGAGTATCGCCCCGTACTCGAAATCGCCCATTCTCAAGCACTGTATCATTTCTCTCATACTGCATCTCAACAAGTTTCTTCATCAAAACTGAGCGAGAAACTTTCATTCCATTTTCAACCTCAAAAGAAAGTTCCCTCATATCCTCAGGATTTCCAGCACCATAAATACAGGAAATGGAAGCAACAACAATAACATCATCTCTAGAAAGCAAAGAAGACATAGTTTTAAGTCTCATCTTCTCAATTTGTTCATTAATTGTAGCTTCCTTTTCAATATAAACATCTGTAGCAGGCATATAACTTTCAGGTTGGTAATAATCATAATAGGAAATAAAATACTCGACCCTATTATTTGGAAAAAGCTCCTTCAACTCCTGATAAAGTTGTGCAGCAAGCGTCTTGTTATGTGCAAGAACAAGTGTCGGTTTTTGGACTTTCTCAATAAGATTAGCCATTATAAAAGTTTTCCCACTGCCCGTAATACCTTCTAAAATCTGCATAGGAAACTTTTCATAACCAGAAAAAAGCTTTTTTATAGCTTCAGGCTGACTGCCCGCCGGCTTAAAATCAGAGACAAGTTCAAACTTCATACAAAAACAAAGTCTCCATATTTTATAAAATTGTTGAATAAATAGGTTTATAAAAAGTTTTATCTTATCAATTTACTATTAATAAATAAAAATGGATGAATCAAAATATGGTGGTATGGCAAGAGAACCAACTCAATTATCTAATGCTGTAGTTTTTTTTCAAGGAATTAGGGATTCATATGAAACAATAAAAAAATTAGAAGAAGATGACAGATATAGATTTCATTTAGGAATTAATAATATACATACTATTTTTTTTCAACATCCAGATTTTATTTTACAATTGCCTGATGGAGAAGGATTACTAAATATGTGTGGTCATTTTGCTAAATCAATTCCTCAAGGAAGAGCATTTGAGAGAGAAAAACAGATATTAGAACAAATTTTAAGAGAATCTAAATTTTTAGAAGAACATTAAAATTCATTTCATCTTTTTCAGCCTTGAGACAATAGTGCCAGATAAGAAACTGCAATCAAGCTTAATCTTCTTTCCTTCATAATCAAATCTAATAACAAGCCCTTCTTTCAACAATCTCTTAATATTATCCTTTGCAATTTCCAAAAAAACAAGATTATAACTCTCATAAACAATAACTCCTTTCAAGCCAATTTGGTTCTTATTTTTTGATTCAACAACCTCAATTTCAGTTCCAATCAAGGATTTATATAAAATACCAATTTCAATTTCCTTTTTTTCACTAATTTTGATGTTTTTTTGTTTTCCCATTAAACTTAATTTATAAAAACACTAGAACATATATAAGCATTTTGAAATTTTTGGATAAAAAAATCGATTTTGGGATAAATTTTCATACTAACCTTTTTAAAAATAAATTTCAGATTTTTTTTTAATGCACAAGCTAAACCTTCTAACAGAGGAGCTGCCTCGGGAAAAACTAATCCGGCACGGCCCTACATACTTGACAGATGTCGAACTTCTTGCAATAATATTAAGGACCGGCACAAAAGAAAAAAATGTGCTCGAACTTTCAAGGGAAATAATCTCAAATTTCACAACAAGCATAATCTCAAGAAAAACCTACGATGAACTTTTGAAATTCAATGGGATAAATCAAGTGAAAGCCTGCCAGATAATAAGTGTGTTCGAACTTTCACGAAGACTTTCAAACAAGGGCACATGCTCCAAACCTAAACTTCTAAGTTCTAGCGATGTTTATGAATACATCAGATCCGACTTTGCTAATCTTGAAAATGAATGCGTAATGGCAATTTTCATAAATACGAAAAACCAAGTGATAAAAAAAGAAATCTTATTTCATGGCGAACTGAATTACTCAATAATAGAACCAAGAAGAATAATAAAACGAGTTATGGAACTAAATGCTGACGGATTTTTTCTCATACATAACCATCCTAGTGGAGACGTAGAACCAAGTGAGCAAGACATAATAATAACAAAGAAAATAAACAATATAACAAAAGAACTTAATATAAGGTTTATAGACCATATAATAATTGGAAATACTTACTATTCAATGTTTGAAAAAGATTTCTTTTTATGAAAATTGTTTTTCCTTCTTGACTTTTTCTCCTCATCGTATCTCTTCTTGGCGGCAAGAATTTCTCTTATATAAACTCTGCCTATTGAATCTGTCTCTATCCCAAGTTTTCCAATATACTTTTCAACTTTCTCATAACTATTGCTTTCTATCTCTAAAATTGGTGGCATGCCAAGATACTCATCAATATCAAACTTAATGTCATCGAGTTTATACTCTGTCCTGTACTTGTTCAACTCAAAAATCTTTATGTACCCAAGCTCAAGCAAAATCCTGTGCATAGCTTTGAAGTTGCTAAGCTTCACGCCAAGCTCATCTCTCTTGACAATATTATCGTCTGTAGCTTTTTTTCTTCCTTTCAAATTCAAGTAAATGTACTTCCCTTTTTGCCTTATTCTAAGAGCTTTCCCTTGCTTGGATAATTTCCTGTCCTCTGTGTCGAATCTGTAATCAATAATCCTTCCAGTGAAATTCTTGTAGGCGCCAAGTTTCTCTATCTTTTCAATAATTTTATCTTTATCAATATCTCTAACCTTTATCTCTACTTCTTTCATCTTCTTTCCTCTTCAAAGGAATTAATGAAAATTGTTGCGAGCAATTTCCTATTTGAAAAACGCAAATCCTTATTTAATCCAAAAATTCAGTTAAAAAAAGCGTTTCTCAACCTTTCTAGCTTTTAAACCTAAGTAATAATAATACTTGTTAATTT
>JBFHXM010000073.1:0-5371 GCA_041598975.1 Candidatus Woesearchaeota archaeon
ATAGGGTATTTGAGTAACGGAAGTTATATTGATTCAAGGTATACAACATTTGAAACTGAGGTTGCAACGTATTGCACTTCAAGGTCTGTAACTTGTACATTGACAATAACTAACAACACTCCAATTCCATCTAATTTGAGTTTGTTGAATTACTCCTTTTACGATTATAATTTGAATTATTTGGAGGATAATTATCATTACTCAAAAAATTTTACTTGTTAAATGCTCAAAATGGACCTCAAAAAAATTTCGCAAACTTTGGAAAAGGCAAAAAAAACGTATTCTACTGAGACAGGCATTTACAACAAATTTTTAGAGAACAAAACTTTGAATATTCCATTAGGAGCATTATTAAATGATGGTGAAACGCAACAACCTCAAGTTCAAAATTATGAGCAGCAACCTCAAACTCAAAATCAACCTGAGCCACAACCAAGAAATTTCGGGTCACAGGTGAATGTTATAGGAGATCCTGGCACTGGAGCGCCAATCAACATTATTGCAAAAAACTATATTAATCCCGATATTCTTGATGAGGATAGTGATGAATTATTGAAAAAAAAGGAAACAAAATCTCATAAATTATCGAAAATTCCTGACAATCTGCTTAAATCAACTTCTACTGATTGGGAGCCAATTAATTACATTGATGTTGATGTAACATATGACTTGTACAAGCTTTCAAAAGTGAGAATCAAGTATCATGAAGACTTGCAGAAAATCATTTACGAGATAATTGAGCCTGAATTGACTCAGGAGGAGACAGATATTCTTGACGAATTGAAAAAAGCGTTCATTTATGTATTTGAGAAGATTGCTTTCAATAAGGTAATGGGGACTGAATCTGATCTTATTGAGAAAGGAACTAGAAAATTATGCACTAAATACAGGATTAAGCTTTCTGAAGAGCAATTTCAAAAAATCACATATTACCTTGAAAGGGACTTTTTGGGGCTTGAATTATTGGAGCCTGTCATGCATGATACCTTTATCGAGGATGTGTCTTGTGACGGTCTTGGAATTCCTATTTTTGTAAATCACTTGAAATATGGCCCTCTGGAAGTTAACAGGAAATATCTTGACGGGAATAAGTTGAACTCTTTCATTGTAAAACTTGCCCAGAAATCCAATCAGGAAATTTCATTGTCAAAACCTATCTTGCAGGGTGCATTGCCTGACGGTTCAAGGGTGGAGGCGATTTATGGTAAGGAAGTATCTGAAAAAGGTTCATCCTATACAATCAGGAAGTTTAGAGCAGAACCTTTCACTCCTATACACCTGATAGAGTTTGGAACGATGTCTGCATTCTTGCTTGCGTATTTGTGGATTGCTGTTGAAAACAAGCAGTCCATACTTGTATCAGGAGGAACTGCAACAGGTAAGACGACAATCTTGAACGCTCTTTCCTTGTTTGTGCCACCTACTTCAAAAATTGTATCTATTGAAGATACTCCTGAAATCAATCTACCTCACGAGCACTGGTTGCCTTTGATTGCAAGGGAAACTCATAACGAGTCCGATGTAACGATGTTTGACTTGCTTAAGGCGTCATTAAGGGAAAGACCTGACTATATCATTGTGGGAGAGATTAGGGGTGCAGAAGCGGCTATTTTGTTCCAAGGTATGGCGACAGGACACGCAGGCCTTGGTACTGTGCACGCGGAGAAGTTTAATGACTTGGTGAATCGTATGACTATCGCACCTATTAACTTGCCAAAACCACTTCTAACTGAACTGAAGATTGTAATCTTCATGAAGCAGATGAAAATCAAGGAGAACCTTGTAAGAAGAGTGTCATCATTAATTGAGGTTATCGATTATGACCACAAGCATGACCAGGTTCTAACAAATGAGTTTTTGGAATATATTCCAAGTGAAGATAGTTTCAATCTCAGCGAGAAGTCTGCAGTGATTGTTAATTTGTTAAAATTAAGGGGTGGAGACGAGGAAGATTTATGGAAGGAGATAGAGAAAAGGAGAAGGATTCTGACTTTGATGTTTGAGAAGAAGATTTTCGAGTTCAGAGACGTTGGAGACATATTCAGGACTTATTACAAGAATCCTTCGCAAATTCATGATTATATAGAAATGAAATCGAAAAAGCTGGCAGAAACTGGTGAGACTCAGGATTTGCTTGAGAAAAACTGAAAATGGCTACGAAAAAGGAGGAGAAACAAAAGAGGGAATTTCTGAAAAACGAATTTGATGAAAATTTGCTCGAACTTTTTTGTCATAATACATATAAGTTTGTTGGAAGGAAATTTCTTGAAAATCAAAACTTCAAAATATTTTTCAATACAAAAATTTACAACAAGAAATATGAGGGAATATTGAAGAAGGCTAACTTGAAATTGATGCCGGAAGAGTATTTTTTCTCAATTTTTTTCTTGATAGTTTCTGTGCTTGTTGTAGTTGTGTTTCTGACAATTGTTTTTTTGGTATTCCAGTCTATTTACTCGCTTTTGGTTTTCTTTGGCGGACTTGGTTTGATTTCTGCTTTGGGTATTTTCATGTATAACTACCCCATTGTTCTTGTAAAACAAAGAAAAGATGAGATTGATGCCGCGATGCCTTACCTTCTTCCTTACTTCAAAATTTTATCAAAGGAGTTGAACCTTTCAAAAATTATTGAGCTTATTGGTGATTTCTTGATTTACAAGGAGATTAAGGTGGAGTTCAAAAGAATCAAGTATTACTCAACTGTGCTTGGTTACGATATTCAAAGTTCGATAAGGTCGGCAATGGTTTCTTGTCCTTCTTCACAGCTTTCCGATTTGATGAACGACCTTGTAACAATCTCAAACTCAGGAGGTAAGATTTACAATTACCTTGAAAGAAAATTGAATAACCTTGAAGAGGAGATTGAAGCGATAGAAAAGAAGAACATTGACACTCTTTTGATATATTCGCAGATTTATGTTGTATTGCTTTTGATTGCACCTCTGTTTTATACTATTATGAGTTCCATTCTGAATTTGATTAGTTTGAACTCAGACACAGCAGCAGTTGGAAGCGGGCCAAACGCAACAGTTTTTTCAATATTGGCGTTGTTGTTTTTTTTGCCACTTGCATACATAGGTTTTATGATGCTGGTGTACTACTCCAAGCCACTTTATTCAAGGCTGAAACCAATTGATGAGAAAAATGAACTTTAAAAAAATAAAACCGGATAAGATTTTGGAATATGTGTTTTTGGGATTGACATTTTTTGGAATAGTTTTCTCTTTAAATTATACTATTAACAATTTTGACAATCCGACCATGGTTAATGTATATCTTGTAATCCCTTTTATTTTGTTTCTCTCGCCTTATTTGTTTTTCAGTTTGTTCGCTTTGAAAAAGGTTGAGTCTAAAATGGAGGTTGTGCCAAGGATTTTAAGGGATATTGTGGATAATGTAGACTCAGGTATGGATTTGATTTCATCTATTAAAATCACTGTTAACAACGAGTATGGAGTTTTGAATCAGGACATTGAAAAACTGAGCAATCAATTGTCGTGGGGTATTGATTTTGAGACTGCACTTTTGAACTTTGCAAAAAACATTGGAAGTAACTCACTTAAAAAGGACTTCATATTGATTATCGAGGCTAGAAAAGTTGGAGGACACATCGATAAACTTTTAAGGGAGCTTTCGGTGAAAATTAGCAACGAAATTTTAAGAAACAAGGAAAGGAAAAGCAATCTTGCGTCTAATACATTTACTGGTTACATCTCGTTTATGATTTTCATCCTTATTATTATTTTGGTGTATAATAACCTGTTTTTGGGACTTGGTGCGACCATGGCTCAGCAGTCTGCAACTGAAGGTAGCATGATGTCTTCTAATGCCAATGCAGGAAGTGATGCAATAATGAAGCAGTATCTGACACTTCTTATGCTTTTATCATACGAGCTTGCAATCCTGTCTGGATTCCTTTTCGGTTTGATGCAGAGCAATAACATTATTAGTGGTGCGCCTCATGTAGTAATGTTGATACTTATAACTTTTGTAGGATTTTTCTTCTTTATATGAAAAATTTAATAAATCAATTCTTATTACCTATATTTATTTTTGAAGATGGACGTTAGAAAAGGTATTGTAGGTTTGGGAACATTTTTGCTGGTTTTCACTGGCACTTCTAGATTTATTGCTAAGTCTAATTTCGTTGAAATTCAAACTAAATCTTGTGTTGACAATTCTTTATCTTGGGATTTTTTTGAAAATTTTCCTAATCCTAAATTTACTATTAATTCTGGAGATGATTTTTTTGGTTTTAATCCAAGAGTTTTTGAAAAGCCTTTACTTGTAAGTCACAAGGTTAGGCCTGGAGAAAGTCCTTCTGTAATTGCGAGAAAATATGATGTGCCATTGGATTCTGTTTTGAAGAAAAATCCTGATGTTGTGCCTGAGAAATTGGCAGTAGGTGAGGTTTTGAAAGTGGAAGTGCCTAACCCTTACGGATTTGATATTGATGAGCCTGAAGAAAACTTTGACATGCTTAGGGGATTTGATGGGGAAGAAGTTTACAACTGCCTTGACTCTTACGGCAAGCATGTTTTTGCAGGATTGATTGGCACTAAACCGGGCAGGTTCTTGGTAGACCGAGGAAAAACACTTGCACTTTTAGAGAAGTACGCCCCATTATTTGAGGTTGCGGCAAACAAGTACGAAGTAAGTAAATTGGCTGGCCAAGCGATATTTTTTCAAGAATCAGGAGGTTTGGAAAACAGCATATCTACCTCTGGACATTTGGGTCCTATGGGACTTGAGGATACTATTGCAAGAGGTGGCGTTTGGCCAGATGGAATTGAAAGGGAATGGATAAACCCTTTTGATGTTGAAAAAGCAATTGACAGAGGCATGGATTTTTTCAGTTATTTGTACAAGAGATATGGTAATGAGGAACTTGCTTTTACCGCATATAATAGAGGGGAGACAGCAGTTAACTCTGCAATAATTTCTGCTGCAAGAGATTATGGTTTCACTTACACTGAAAAAGAGAACAAGTCCAAGTTCGCACTTGAGTTTATGAAGAGGAATTTCCAGAATTACGCTAAGTTGATTGTTGAAGTTAAAAAGGACGGAAAGTATTTAATCCCTCAAGAAGGCAGGGACTATTACGACAATATCTTGGAGAAGAAAAGGTATGTCAAGGCTAACAAAGGAAAAAGGAGTCCGCAAAGAATCAGGCTTACTGGCGCAGAAATGATAGCTTTTAACGACGAATAATATTGATATGAATGAAATAAAGATTAAAGAAGGAAAAGTTCATGATTTATGATTTTCTTACAATAAAAATATATTTATAAATTAACAAGTATAAATATTTATATGACAAAAAATTTTACAGCTATAATTGAGCAAGATGAAGATGGCATGTATGTAGGCA
>JBFHXM010000074.1:0-5367 GCA_041598975.1 Candidatus Woesearchaeota archaeon
AAAAAAAGAAAAAAAAGAATTGCTTGATTGGAACCAAACATTTGAAGATAAGACATATGGATATGTAACCCTTTTAAAATACACATATCTTTGTTCCACAAGAGAAGCATTTCACAGTAAAAAAAAGTTGATTTGCCAAAACTAACAAAACACTTGCAAAGCAAATTTCCAAATCAAAAAGAAAACTTAACAACAAATAAAGTATCAAATGCCCTAACAAGATACAAAAAACAAATGCAACAAAGACTAGAAGAAAGATTAGCCGAAGCAGCTTAAAAAAACATCCCTCCAATCAATCATTTTTCGATAGATATTTCTTCCAAATTATATACAACCAAACCTGCAAATAATGCACAGGTAAAACAATAATTCCAAACACAACAAAAACCCAGACATTCTCCCACCAACTAAAAGAATCAAGCCCAAACAAACCACAAGCACCATACACACAATTAATATCATTTGCAGGATTTGTTAAAAGAATAGTTAAAAAATATAAAAAAAATAAATATCCTCCTGCATAATAAATACTCTCTTTTTTAGTTTCAACTCTAAAAGTATGAATAAATGCAATAAAAGTAGAAAAAACATGAATAGAAATAGGATAAAAAACCCACCAGTTAAAACCCATCTCAAAAACATAATCTGTAATTCCTAAAACATAAAACCCAAAAAGCAACCTAAAAATCAAATCCAAAAACCAGGCAAGTTGGCTTACAAAACCAACACTAATAAGTCCTTTAATCAAATCAAACTTTCTAAAGAAAAATCCTATAGCAAAAAAAATTGCACTATGATTGCAAAACCATATAAAGATGTCAATCTCAGGCAAACCTCTGTTAAAATAAAGAATCAAAAACTGCAATACTAAATAAAACCCCCCTAAAATTTCATATTTATACTTCACCAACATACTTAAATATGAAATCTAATATTTATAAATCAATCCAAATCGAGTTTATCCAAATATTCCTGCTTTCCTACTCCTGCATCTTTTGCCAATCGAAGCAAACCCTTGTCAAACTTGCTCCCATACTGTGCAGCCTTCTTTGCCCGTTCCGCATACTTCTCGTCAAGACCCATCTCCTTTGCAATATCACGAAGTACAATCTTATTCCGCATCTTGTCCTCACTCAACTTATACTTATCAGGAATCCTCATGCAATAGCCTATAAGTTCCCTATCCAAAAAAGGAAGACGAATTTCAATATTCTGGCTCATTGTAACAACATCATCACGATACAAATCCCTTTTATGCAAACTCAAAAGTCCTTTGAAACATTCAAGATTAATATCATCCACAATCCTATGTCTCCTATAACCTGCAAAAATCTCCTCACTTCCAAGCCCAGAAAAAATAACCTTCACACCATCCTCACGAGCATTCTTACAAGCAAGATAAAATGGAAGTGCGACACTCACCTTAATATACTCTCTATCTTCAACCAAAGCAACAACTTCTTTAACTTCTCTTTCCAAATCCTCAGTAGAAACTTCTGCAACCTTAAAATCAAAACCATATTTCTCTGCAATCTCCCTACCATAAATCAAATCCGAAGCCTCCTTAATATTACCTCCTAAAGCTTTTGCAGTATAACAAGTAAAATCAACACCAAGTTCCTTCAAAACATATGCAACAAAAGTTGAATCTATTCCTCCAGAAAACAAAACACCTATTTTTTGATTCTTAGGAATTCTCTTTCTGATAGCTTTAAACAACAAATCTTTAGTTTCCTTCTTAATTCTATCATAATCATAATCCAATTCATTTAAATCATAACTAAAAATTCTATCAAAATCTTTCAAAGCAAAATTATCCAAGTCAAAAATCACAAAACTTCTCGGATTAAGTTCCAAGGAACCTGTAGGTAAAACTTTATTCTCAGATGCAAAAGCAAATTTTTTTTCCTTCTCATCAAAAAAATACCACAAAGGTTTAATACCTAAAACATCCCTTGCCAAAACAACCTTATTCAACTTCTTATCTAAATAAGCAAAACTATAACTTCCATCAAGTTCATCCAAAACCCCACTAATATTTCCAATCCCTTTCAAACCCAAAAGCCCAAGCAAAACTTCAGAATCATTCTTAGCGCCAAATTTATACTTTTCATTCAAAAATTCCCAATTATAAATCTCACAATTAGCTATCAAAACACCTTTCTCATCTTCAATAGGCATAGGCACAAAATCAACTATAGAATGAAGCAAATGTCCCATTGCAAAATCAGACTTTTTCCCTTTAACTTTCTTTTGAAGTTCTTTCAAACTTTCAGAAATAATAATTTTATCATCAAAAAACAATCCACAAGAATCCTTGCCACGATAAGAAATTTTTTTCATTGCATTGAAAGTTTCCTCCAAACTATTTTCAAAATTAAAAAATCCAAAAATTCCACACATAAAAAATAAATTAAAAGTATTTTTATAAAACTTCTCAATAAAAACTTTATAAACAAAAACACATTAATAATAATCATGGTTAAAAAAAATGTTGATGCAACATATAGAAAAAATATTAAGCCAATCTTTGAAAAAAGATTCCTTGAAATGCTCGGCAATAATAAAGATGAATACGAAAAATTCATAGAAACAATTCTAAAACCTCAAAGAAAATCTTTCAGAATAAACACAATAAAAGTAAAAAACAAAAAACAACTAATTGAAAACTTAAAAAATAAAGGTCTGGAAATAACACCAATTCCTTGGTCAGAAAATGCGTACTATGTAGAATATGAAGAAGGGAAAAGAATAGACCTTGGGAACCTCTACGAACACTTTCTCGGGCAAATATATGTCCAGGAATCCACATCCATGACACCCCCTGAACTGCTCGAAATTCCAAAAGACATTCCTAAAGATTTCAAAGTGCTCGACATGGCATCCTCACCCGGTTCAAAAACAACCCAGCTAGGAGACATGATGAAAAACAAGGGAATACTTGTAGCAAACGAAATCGACTACAAAAGAATGGGGCCATTAAAAATAAACCTTGAAAGAAGCGGACTTAAAAACATAATAATTTCAAACCACGATGGAAGAGATCTCACAGGAAACGAAATCTACGACAGGATACTTCTCGATGCCCCTTGCAGTGGAAGCGGAGTTATAAGAAAATCCCCCGGAACACTCAAAACCTACAATCCAAAAAAACTAAAAGGCATGCAAAAACTCCAGCTTCTCCTTCTGCAAAGAGCTTTCGACCTGCTAAAAAAAGATGGAATAATGACATACTCAACATGTTCTATGGACCCAGAAGAAAACGAATTTGTAATCCAGAAATTCCTGCAAAACAACCCCGAGGCAAAACTCGAAAAAGCAGAACTAAAAGGAATCAAACTAAACAACAAACTAACCAAATTTCAAAACAAAGAAATAGACACACAAATCACACAAAATACAATAAGAATCTGGCCACAAGACAACAACACAAACGGATTCTTTGTTGCAAAAATAAAAAAGAAAAATTAATCAATTTGTACCATATATGGAGACCCAGGAACTTGAGAAAGAACTTCCTTTTCAAAATTATTTTCATCTGATTCAAAAAAATTAGTTCTAGTATTAACTTTTCTTCTTCCAATAATTTCTAAATTATAGACTGGGACTTCTTCACTTTCTACAATCATATTTATCACTTTTGCATCAACTTCAAAACCATTCAATACTAAAGGATTTACAGAAAAAGGTAAAATTAATCTTCTTAACAAACTTTCAAGCTCTAATTTATGTTCTCTCAATAAATCAGTTCGAACTAAGGTAGTAAAATCTGTAATAGGAACTTCAACACCTTTTGGCAAATAATGAAGAACTGACGCCTCCTCATTTCCAGATATAATCTTTGGCCTTACAACTCTATAAACAGCTCCTTGAAAAATAGGATATAAATCTTGTTCATAATTTAAATCAGGATTTTCTTTTATCAATTGCTTTCTCATAACATCTATAATTGATTTTTTCTTTTCCATTCTATAAACAAAAAGAACTTATTTTATAAATATTACTAAAATCATCAAAAAACAGTAGTGACAACAAGAATACTTCAATAATTTTTAATAATCTTTGATTATATCGAGGCCCTTGAAGGCAGATAATAGCAACACTATCTCTGTCCTTCAAGAAACGAAGAAATAATTAAAAAGTATAAAAATTACTTATTGTCAACACCTATGGCCTCACTAATATTTTTAAAACCATCCTTCTCCATAAATTCAACCAACTCACGATTAATCTCGCTCATAAGCATAGGCCCCCTATAAATCATGCCCGTAACAAGCTGAACCAAACTAGCCCCAAGCCGAATCTTCTTATAAGCATCCTTACCACTAAAAATACCTCCGCAACCAATAATCACAAAATCACCTTTCGTCTTTTTGTAAACATACTTAATCATATTATTAGAAAGCTCCTCAACAGCTTTCCCACTAATACCTCCAACCTTTGGCAAATTTTTCTCCTTAATCCTCCTATTTTTTCTAGACTTTGTAATATTTGAAATAATGAAACCATCAACCCCATATTTCTTAGAAATAACTAAAATCTTATCCAAATCATTTTTCTCCAAATCAGGAGAAAGTTTCACGAGAATCGGCTTTATTTTCTTAACCTTCAAAATTTCCTTCATAAGCGACTCAAAATTCTTTGGAACAGTAAAAGGCTCACCTCCAAAAATATTCGGGCAACTAATATTTATAGTAAAATAATCCCCAATTCCTTTAATAGAAAATTTCTTATAACTATAAACAATATCCTTAATCCCAACATCAATATCGCAAGTTTCCTTCGAATTAGTTCTTGCAATATTAATTCCCACAGGAATTTCAAACCTACCTTTCCACCCTCCAAACCTTTTAAAAATAACATTCGAGCCAACATTCTTAAGTCCATAATTTACAATTAAAGAATCAGACTTCTTCAATCTCCAAAGACGGGTTCCATTATTACCACCATAAGATTTAGCAGTAACAGAACCAATCTCATGAAAACCAAAACCACACTCAGGAATAATTCCAATCATGTTAGCATCTTTATCAAAACCAGCAGCAAGACCAACAGGATTCTTAAAGTCAATTCCAAGAACTTTCTGACTCAACTTAGAATTAGAATAATTCATAAAAAAAGAAATAAATTTCCTTGTAACAAAATTAGAGCCTAAAACTCTTCCGACAAATATAAACCTATTATGCATATATTCTGGAGGGAAAAGAAAAAAAATAGGTTTAAAAACATACTTATATAAAAACAAACCAATCTTGTTCCTAATTCTAACAAAACAACTCATAAAAAAATACATGTTCAACACTTTATAAATATTGTACATCAAAAATACTTCTTACTAACTTTTCCCACTAACAATTAATACTAATT
>JBFHXM010000075.1:0-5326 GCA_041598975.1 Candidatus Woesearchaeota archaeon
AAAACTTATTCGCGTTATACTTATAAAGATAAGCGTAGTAAAAAATTAAATTATGAATTTTTCTTTTTTGAAAATGAAAGTAATTTATTTTTTTATTATATTGGAGAAAATGTTATTGATGAAAAAGCATCGCCTAGAGACATCTTAAGTAAAATTATTGTAAAAACTGACACAAAGAATTATATTACTTTTAATTATATTAAAGATTTTCTAGTAATTGAATTTAGAGAAATATATATTCAAGATGTAAAAACAAAAATGATGGATGCGGCTAGTCAATCCGAAAAGGAATTGAAAGATAACATTAGTTTGTTCACACAGAGGTTAAGACTAATATTTACGATAATACTTTACACATTTGGAATTGTCGCATTTACGATTTTTTATGTGCGTGAAAATCTGCTTGAGAAAAAGAAATAATGCCGAAGAAGGGGGAAGAAGGGAGAAGGCAGACTTACTTCTTTTTTTGGAGCTCTTCTATCTTCTTGTTTTGCATGAAAATGTGCGCCTTATGCTTTCTTAGCTCGGCATTTGATTTCAGCATTGATTGACTTAAATCATTTAAGATTTTTGTTAGTTCTAATGAATCAAACTTGATTTTTTCTGGTTCTTCAATTTCTATAGAAGTAGGAGTATAATCAAGAACAAAACCAAGCAATTTGGACATGTCCTCGAATTTTGCAGTAACTTCCAAGAATCCAAGGTAAAGTGTTGTTTTTTCGTCGAGTTCTGGTTCTTCAACAAATGAATCGATTATTTCAAAGTTCTTTTCTTCTTTTTTTAGCTTATCAAGGACCAGATTTAATGCCTTGTCTACATTTTCTACAGGTTTGCCTGCAATTTCTATTATAAATCTTGCAATTATGTTTTGAGCCATTTTCATTATTTTATTTTGTACTTAATTATTTTAAATAAAAACAGGTTTATAAATTTACTTGTACCTTTGAAAGATATCACTTGTACCTTAATAAGTCATCTTCAAGTAGAACATAGTGTTGCAATTCAACAGGCCTCCAATCATCTTCTACAAGGTCTGCTCTAAGCCAACTTGAAATCTCTTTTGCGTTTCCAATTGTAGCACTAAGTCCAATAAGTCTGATTTTAGGATATTTTGTTTTAAAAATGCTTAATAGCACTTCAAGAGTTGGTCCTCTTTTCTCATCGTTTAACAGATGAATCTCGTCTGCAACCACTAAACCAACTTGATTTAAAATTTCTATGTTATGTCTGATTAAAGAGTCTAATTTTTCAGCAGTAACTAACAATAAATCATAATCGTAATTGTATTTCTCGGTCTGGAGCTCGCCTATGGAAAGCCTTACTTTGAAAATTTCCGAGTAGTTTTCCTTGAACTCTTTGTATTTCTCACTTGCTAGCGCTTTTAATGGGACAATGTAAATTACTTTTTTGTTCTTGTTTAATATCGTATCAAGCAAGGCAAGTTCGGCAACTAGGGTTTTTCCGCTCCCAGTTGGCGTACATACAACCTGGTTCTTATTGTTTTCGAACAATCCTTTTTCTATTGATTTTGTTTGTGAAGGCCGAAATTCGGTTATTTTCTGATTTTTAAGAATTTTAACTATATTTGCAGGGATTTTCTTAAAAATATCTTCACTCATATATTTAGTAGGTTTGGTTTTTTTATAAATATATTTGATAATAATATTAATATTATTTGCAAAATGTTTATAAATGGGCCGGATGTTATTATTATATGGCAGATTATGTTAAGTTAGACGATGAAGGAAACAATAAGAAGCGAAGAATAATTGTAAAAAGAAGGAGGATTAATTTCTGGGGAATATTCATTCTTTTTCTTGTACTTTTTTTTATCACAAGCATTATTAGTTCCATCATGTACACATACACACCAAAACTTGCAGTAGTTCCAATCAAAGGAGCAATAAGCAGTGAAAAAACATCTTCGATATTTGAAGAAACTATATCCTCTAGAGAAATTGCGGAAATTTTATATAGCATAGAATCTGATGATTCTGTTAAAGCTGTTATTCTCGATATCAATTCTCCAGGTGGAAGCGCAGTTGCAAGTGAAGAAATTTCAAAAGCTGTTGAAAGTTTGAAGAAGAAAAAGAAAGTTTATGCATTGATAAATGATGTAGGTGCAAGCGGAGGATTCTGGGTTGCTGTAAGTGCAGATAAGGTTTACGCATCACCTATGAGCATTGTCGGAAGCATAGGAGTTACTTCTGCAGGATTTGGATTTGAAAACCTTATCAAAGAGTACAACATCACATACAGAAAACTTACAGCAGGAGAGTACAAAGACATGGGAAGTCCTTTCAGAGAACCTTTGGAAGAAGAAAACGAGATTATCCAAGGACTTCTAGATGACATCCATAACAGATTCATATCACATGTTGCAGTTTCTAGAAACATGACTTACGAAGAAGTTGAAATGTACGCAACAGGAGAAATATTCCTTGGTACAAAAGCACTTGAAATAGGCCTTATAGATGATTTAGGTTATTATCCTGATGTTGTGAAAGCTTTAGAAAATGAGTCGAAAATGGAAATGCTTGTTGTGAGTTATGGACCAGAACCTACTTTGGTTGAGGCTCTTGGTTTGAATTCAATGTTCAAATCAGAGATAACAAATAGCCAAATTATGTTAAAATAGATTAATTTAATTTTAGGAAATTTTCAATTATTTCCTTGTTTCTAACTTCTATGTGAAATAAAAATCCATAGTGGGTTTTCTTTTTTATTATTTGCGGATATTGAGTTTGTGCAATCAATTCGAAACCTTTTGGCGTCTCAATGTAGGACTTGTGAAGCATGTATGTTTCGCTTAAATTTGCGTTTGCAAGAATTTTGTCCTCCTGAAGAATCTCTATTTTCTTTAGACCTATCTCGGTTCCTGACTTTAGTTTTTCACCAAAAGCAAGCCCCATTATCTGGCAACCTGCACAAATACCAAGGACTTGTTTTTTTGTATTTTTCAACCAGGAAAATTTTTCAATATGGCTAATATAGTCAAAATCTTTTAATGCTGTTCCAGAGATTATTATCTTAGAATAATTTACAATTAATTTAGGGTTTACGTCCTTGTAATTTACTATTTCGTAATCATGTTTGCTTCTTTTTATTATATCTGTAATAGGTTTTACAAACTCATCTTCATGAAGCTTGTACTGACATGTGCTTATCACTAATATTTTTTTTGACATTTTTACTTTATTTTATTTCCAAATAACTTTTCTGTCTTAAATACATTACTTTGTTTAAGTTTTTCTGAAGCTCAAACCGGAGTTTTTTATCGTTTGTTGCAACAAGCACATCTTGATTTAAGTTTGATAGAATTTGTTTGTCTATGTATTTTTCATCGGATTTTATAATTTTAAATTTGTAGAGGTGAAGCATTTTGACTATAAGTGGAAGAAAATGCTTGTTTTTGTCTTTCTTTTTTTCTATTGCCTTAAGTTCATCAATTGTTCCTTCATATATATATAGTGTGAATGTTTTTCCCACAAGATTTTGAATTTCAGAGATTATATCTATTTTGAAACTAAATGGTATGAACAAGAAATTTGTATCAAAAATAATTGGATTTTTTGTTTTTAATATGTCTTTAAAATCTACTCTACCTATGTTTAACGTAGCTTTTTCTATTGTGAATGGTTCAAATTTTTTCGGATTTGATTTTGCCATTTTATTGTTTTTCCTATATAAAGGAAGACTCGCAAAGTATATAAATTTATGTTTATAAACCTTTTTATGGTTAAAATCAAATTGTTTTTGAATAAGGATATTAATGAGAATTCCAATTATTATTTTCAAAAAGCAAAAAAATTGAAAGGAAAGCTTCCAGGAGTAGAGAAAACAATTGATAAGATTAAGAAAGATATTGAAGAGTTCGAATGGAAGAAAGAGAAACATCTTGAGAGAAAGAAGAAAGAAGAAAAATTAAATTTGCATAAGAAAAAGGAATGGTTTGAAAAGTTCAGATATACGAAAACTAGTTCTGGATTTTTGTGTGTTTTTGGAAAAGATGCAGGAACGAATGAAGTTCTTGTGAAAAAGCATATGGATGAGAAAGACATTGTTTTGCATACAGAAGAACCAGGAAGCCCATTTGGACTCATTAAAGGCGGAAGGGATGAAGTTAGCAAAGACGATATTCTTGAGTGTGCACAGTTTCTTGCATGTTTTTCTGCTCAGTGGAAGAAGGGTTTTGGAACTGCTGATGTTTTCTGGGTTTATCCTGAGCAAGTTAGCAAGAAAGCAGTTAGTGGCGAATATGTTGCGAAGGGGGCTTTCATGGTTTATGGAGACAAAAATATTTTGAAGAATGTCCCTTTGAAAATTGGTGTTGGTGTTGAGAAAAAGAAGATTGTTACAGATGATGAAACTATCGAGTTTGAAGAAGTTTTTTCAGGTGGCTTTGATGCATGCAAAAAGTTTTGCGGAAGCAGGTTTGTGAAATTGGAGCCTGGCAAAGATACTTATAAAGCACTTACAAAGACAATTAAGAAGAGGTTAAAGTTGAATAGCATTGAAGACTTGCCTAAGTATGTTCCTAACAATAGCAAGGTTTTAAAGAAGTGAGGTTTATATAAAGATTTAATCTTTTCTTTCTAAATATTGTACTATTGGATGTAAGAGAGTATTTACATAAGCAACAACTTCTTCATCAGTAACTTTTCTCATACTACCTTTTCCTTCTAAAACCTTTTTCATTTCAGGTTGTAACTCAACAAATTGGTTGTCCTTATTAATTCTTAACCAAACATGTTCGGAACCAAGAATATCATTTGGATTAACAAAATATTTGTCTCTAAAACCATATTCAACTTCATAACTCCTATCGTCTGTTTTAACAGATTTTTCAGGCGAAAATCTCTCTAATCCTAATTCCTCGCCTATTCTAAATATTTCTTCTTCACAAACATCATCTAATTTTCTTTTTAATGCAACAACAGTTCTAAAAATAGGTCCAGTATACATGCAACTATTTACAACTGTTACCTCCCTAACTACAGGGCCAATCCTCAACAAATATTTGTTCTTCATAAGTAATGAATAAATCGAGTCTTTATAAAATTATGTGAACATAAGGTTTATCAATAATTAAATAAAGTGAAATATTATGAAAACTAGGTTAGAGAAAAATCTAAAAGCAAGAAAAAATTATCTTAAGAAATTAAATAAAGTAAGAGAAGGGAATTTTATCGAAATTAACAACTTTAAAGAAAAATATGGATTATAACATAAAAATTTATTCTTCTTTTTCTTCTTCCTCTTTTCTTTGCTGCCTTGTTGTCATTAGTGTCCTCAAGATTACAGCATATGCAGGTCTTGTTATGAA
>JBFHXM010000076.1:0-5310 GCA_041598975.1 Candidatus Woesearchaeota archaeon
CTTCATCAGTACAAATTTTAAAAGACATGCAATATCCTAATTCTTATGAAATTCATTTTCAAAGTGTATTTAGAAAATACTATTACATGAAAACAAATGTGTCTGCACAACTTATAAAAATTGGTCCTGGGGGAACAGTAGGAAATGAGATAATTGTGGGTACATTTTATCCTGTTCAATCAAGATATAATCCTGAAGTGCCAAAATCTTCCCCTGCAATTGGTAGTTATACACACTACACATTGCTTAAACCAGGTTTGAACCATATCAGGTTTGACATCTCAAGGCAAGAAATAATGGAAAAGTATGGGGTAGGAGTATACAAATGGAAATTCAATGTTGAACCAATAGATTTAAAATGTGATATTAATACACAAGATGGAGATTTAAGCAATGAAGGTATAACTCCTGCTACACCTTATGAAACACTTCCATTCACACTATCGGAGCTACAATACAATGGCACAGTCTTCACACTAAACGACTCAACAACAGTAAGAAAGTTCGGGTACAACTACAAGACAAACGAAACAGTCTTCATCGAGCAAAATGGAACAGCTACACTAATAAACATTCCTCCAGTAAAAACCGTAAACACAATAAGAATAGACAAAATTAACAACACAATGAACACAATGCTCGTAAGAGACACATCTTCAAACACGCAACTTATCGCATTGTACCTTCACCAGTTCTTCAACCTAAGAAACTCCTCACAGGCAACAGATTACCTGAACAAAACCTACGACCTAATGAGCAATGTAGGAATAACGAAAATCATAGACAATGTAACAACACCAGGAAAGACCAAAATCAAAATCCGGCTTACAATCCCGCCCACGCAAAGAAAACATCTAGCACTAAACCAATATATTAGAAAAGAAGACGCAAACGACCTATCCCTAATAAGACTGCTAAACAACGGCTCAGGACAATTCTTCATAAACGAGAAAGACCCTATCATTGGTTGGTACTTTAACGACTCAGACGGCTCAGAAGAGATAGAATATGAACTGCCTGCGGGCGACACAGAAGGAGGTGTAATCATTTTGACAGAAGAGCCTATCCTCTTCAATGAAGGTGATTTAATTATAAATTATAGGGAAACATCAGAAGGTGGATGCCTGCCAGATGAGGCAAACTTATTCGGAATAGAAGAATTGTACGACTCTAATATAAAACCTCCAGGTATTGGTTTTTACCAAGTATGTGTGGCGCACAAGACCTACAAACTATATGCAAACAAAAACTATTTACCGCAGCACATATTTAACTACACAAACTTTGAAAATCTATCATTCACGCAATACACAAACTCAGTAGACATATCAATAGACAACACAACGCCTATCTACTGGGACATGAGAATACAAAAAAATAACCCTTCAGGCGAATATTCCTGCCTTGGTTCATACTACGACAGAGAATCATCGTACTTCGGAGACTGTGGCATGTCAGACAATAGGATATGGTTGCATCTAGGCATAGACAATGACCCGCCAACAACTACAATGGAATACCCTAACATCGCGCACACGCTAAGAGTCTCATTCAAGGCAGACGATGCATTCGGCACAGGAATAGACAGCACATACTACTGCATAAAAGATGAAACTAATGACTGTTCAAACCCAGACATTTACAACAAATACACAACTTCATTCATAACAGTAACCTGTCCAAACAGATGGGCATGCCAAAGAGAAATATTCTTTTACTCAATAGATAAAGCAAGTCCACCTAATAAGGAAACACCAAAATCAGAAAAACTAAATATAATAGAAGAAGGAAGTTCCTGTCAAAGTGACTGTTTGGGAAGGCCCTCCCCTAACAGATACTTGGCCAGTTGCAACAACCTTTTAGGATGCAACTTTTACGATATGAAACCAAATAATGAATTTGATAATGGAGAATATGTTGCAAAACAATGTAACATGCTTCTAAAAGACTCTTGGGCAGAATATAATGCAACACACGAAATCCTGTGTCCTGAAGGCCCATTTAGAAAATCAAGAAGTACAGAAGAAGTGGACCTTTCAGAAAGTAAATGCGACAACATAAAAACAGAAAGATTCAATGTGTTAATCGAAGGAAACCCAGCATACCTAAACATAGTCTTCTGCGACGAGGAAAGATACAAGGATTACAAGAGTTAGTTATTGCTTGTCTTTGTGGTATATATCTAAAAAAATTAATGTTTTTTTCTTATCCTTATACAAGTAAGAAAGTCTGTAAGGAGAGATATAAAGTTCTCTTGTTCCTTTTCTTACATATTTCATAGGTTTGCCTAATTCAGGATTATTTATTAACTTTGTAATTTGTTTTATTATTTTATCTTTCATAGATTGATCCTTAATTTTAATAAATTTTTTCTTGAAATGTGGATCATATGTTACTTTTACCAATTTTTCATATCTTTAATAAAATCGTCAAATTCTAAATTAACCCCTTCTTCATTATCGATTCTTTTAAGTGATTCTTCAGTCCTTTTTGCAAATTCTAAGTCTTCTTCTAAATTTTTACTAAAATCTGAAACTTTTTTTATAATAAACTGATTATTGGATTTAATCAAAACTAATTTTTCTCCTTCATATAAATCCTCTCGAAGTTCAGAAGGAATAACTATTTGTCCTTTTGAACTTACTTTTGTTATAGCAACTTCCATAGTAAGATGTGTCTTACTACATTTATAAACTTTTCTAAAATTAATTACAATCCAAATCCTTTATAAAATAGAAACCATTTCTATACATATGACAAATTCAGCTTGCATCATATGTAACAACCCTTCGCAGTACAAAATAAAAGGCGAGAACATATACTATTGCGAAAAACATTACAAACAGTTTTTCACGCAAGACTCCTTAGAAAGCATAGAAAAAATCAAACTCGGAAAAAAACAGGCTGAAATATTAAAAAAATTTCTCAACCAATAACATGAAAAAAAAATACCAAAGAAAAGACTATGAACTTTTGCTTCCTGCAGGAAGTTATGAAAAAGCACTGTATGCAATAGAGTTTGGTGCAGATGCAATTTATTGTGGAATCCCTATGTTTACATTAAGGGGAAAATCTACAATGAGCATGGATGAACTAGAAAAAATTGTTCTTTACGCACACAAAAAAGGTGTGAAAGTTTATTTCGCAGTTAACATCTTCCCACATTCTTTCAAATACAATCAATTTCTAAAAGACATGAAAAGAATGGTGAAAATGGGGCCCGATGCATTCATCATGGCAGACCCAGGATTAATAGACATCACACAGCAAAACTTCCCAGAAGTAGAAATACACCTATCTGTGCAAGCAAACAATGTAAACTGGATGAGTGCGAAATTCTGGCATAAGCAAGGCATAAAAAGGATAATTCTTGCAAGAGAACTTACATACAAGGAAGTGGTAGAGATACACAAAAGAGTTCCAGAAGTGGAACTGGAATTCTTCGTGCATGGCTCAAACTGTGTGGCATACTCGGGAAGATGCCTTCTTTCCAACTATTTCAACTACAGAGATTCAAACCAAGGCGTATGCAACAACGCATGCAGGTTCGAATACAAAGTATACAAATCACCAAATGAAAACTTTACCGAAACCTTGCAAGGAGACGAAAAATACAAGCAACCTCTAGGTTCATACTTCATAGAAGAGGCAAAAAGGCAAGGAGAACTTATGGAAGTGCAGGAAGACAACTTTGGTACATACATCTTAAACTCCAAAGATAATTGCATGATTGAATACTTACAAAAACTTATGGATGCAGGCATATGCTCATTCAAAGTTGAAGGAAGAACAAAATCCGTATACTATGCTTCAATTGTTGCAAGAACATATAGGAAAATCTTAGACCAAATTTTCAAAGGGGAAAAACCTGACATTGAATGGGCGATAAAAGAACTCAACACAACCTCAAACAGAGGATTCATACCAGGTTTCTTAGAAGGAAACCCAAAAGAGAATGCAATCTACTATGCGAAAAAAACATCTCACCAAACACACCTTTTCGCAGGTGTTGTTAAAAATGTAATCTCCAAAACCAAAACCTTTTCAAAAATAGAAGTAGAAGTGAGAAGCAGATTCCAAATAGGCGACGAATTAGAATTTGTAACACCAACTCAAATACATAAATACAAAGTAGACAAAATTTCCAAACCAACAACAGACAAAAAAGACAAACCATTACAAAAAGTATCTGGAGGACTTGAATACAACATTATTTTAGAAGTTCCATTCAAAATAGAAAACCAGTACTGCGTGATAAGAAGAAAATTAAAAAAAGGAGAAACTGCATAATAAATAAAAATGGCAAAAATAAGTAGGGAAAAATTCAAGGTGCATGAAGGAGTATTTGACGAATACACACTAAACACTCTCGAATTCTTAAAAAGGAAAAAATACTTTGACAAACTCGGAAAACCTATTAAAACAGGAAAAGAAGCTGATGTATATTTTGCCGAAAAAGACGGCGAATTAAGAGCAATCAAGATTTACAGGGTAACCTCTGCAAATTTCAAAAAAATTTCAACATACATTAGCAGAGACTTTAGATTCAAAAACATAAAAGGAAACCTCCGAAAAGTAATCTTCATATGGGTGCAAAAAGAATACCGAAACATTTCCCTTTGCCACAAAGCAAACATGAATGTAGCCTACCCTTACAAGCAGGCAAGCAACATAATAATAATGGATTATATCGCAGGAGACATGCTAAAAGATGTAGAACTAGAAAATCCAAAAGAATTCTGGCAGCAACTACTCGAACAACTAAAACTGATGAAACACGAGGCAAAACTGATACATGGAGATCTTTCCGAATTCAACATTCTTGTAGAAGACAACATTCCATACATAATTGATCTTGGCCAGGCAGTTTCCATAAAAAATGAGGAAGACTTCAAGGAAAACTACGAACTCTACGAAAGAGACATAAAAAATATTACACACTACTTTAATAAACGATACAAGCTAGACCTCAAACTGGATGAAGTATTAAAAGAATTAGAATAATATAATAAAAATTTAAATTCATTATAAATTTAAAAACACAAATTTTAAATAGATTTATTAGATAAAATAAATATGATAATTGAAGATCAAGAAATTCTTATTGAAACATTAAAAAGTTTGAAAATAATTAAGAAAATAAATGAAAAAAACATAATAGATTTAACTAATATTTCTAAAATAACTCCATTTTTAATAACACCACTAACTGCACACATTAAAAAAAATAATTTAAATTTAGAGATAAAATATCCTAAAAATGATTTCATTCAATCATATTTACAAACTTTGAAATTTCCTTCTGTAGTA
>JBFHXM010000077.1:0-5298 GCA_041598975.1 Candidatus Woesearchaeota archaeon
ATGTAGGTTCATCCTTGCATGCAACGAAATATCAAAGCTAATCGACCCAATCCAATCCAGATGCGTTATTTTCAAATTCAAACCACTAACAGAAAAAGACCTTAGCGAACTGATAGAAAAAATAGCAAAAGAAGAAAGCCTTAAAATAAGCAAAGACGCAAAAGAACTTCTAATCCTGATAAGCAAGGGAGACTTGAGAAAACTTGTAAACACACTTCAGGCATCATCTTCAATAGACAAAAATGTAACTAAAGAACTAATTGAGGAAGTGCTAGATTATGTAAACCCGACTGAAGTGGAGGAAATGCTGAACTATGCAATAAAAGGCGATTTCTTCAAAGCAAGAGACACAATGGTGAAACTAAAAACAATAAGAGGGCTAACTGCACTTGAAATACTAAAAGAACTTTACAGACAGATAATCAACCTCGACATCGACCCGAAAATAAAAATAAAAACTATCGACAGACTAGCAACTGTAGAATTTAGAATAGTAGAAGGAAGCGACGAAGAACTGCAACTTGAATCATTTTTAGCAATGCTCAGCCTAATCAAACAATAAAAAATAAAATGGAACAAGAAAAACAAAAAAAAACATTTTTCAACAACCTATTTGACAAAAAAGAAGCAGAAAAGAAAGAAATCAAAAACAGCAAAAAATACTACCAAACAAAATCAACAATCGAGCAAAATCAAAAAGAGATTGATGATAACTATGAAAAAAACAATACTTATTTAATATTAGCAATTGTTGCATTAGTTTCAGGACTTTTCATACCAATTTTGCCATTAATTTTAGCAATAATCATACTTGTTAAAACAAAAAACCACAAAGAAGAAGAAAAACCTGCAAGAGTAATTTCATGGATAATTGTGGCTATGGCAATAATAGCATTAATTATTGGTTTGATGATAATGTTATTCCTCATATTCATTTACTAAATAAATTCTTTATCCTTTAATTCTAAAAGCAACCATAGCAAAACCTGCCATGAATATCGCCATTAAAAGATAAACAAAACTTGAAGGCAAAAAAAGAAGCATAAAAGCAAAACAAAACCTGCCCAAAAAACCTCCAAAATCTCCTGCTGTAGAATAAATTGGATAATACTTCTCCTCCTCTACTAACTTCACCTGCCTAAAAAAATAACTATCCTGAATAGGCTCCAAAAATGCCATCCCAAAACTAGCAATAACCAAAATAACCAATATGTAATGTATATCATCTACAAAAAAACAAACCAACGAACTAACTGCAAGAAAAGCAAATCCAAAAACAAAAAGCCACCTAAATCCATGCTTCTCAGAAAATTTCCCAACAGGAAACTCAAAAATCATCAAAGGTACACAGATTGCCGCCAAAAACAAACCAATATACTCCTCACTCAACCCAGAATCAAGCATAAACAAAGGCACATAAATATAAATCAAAGACCACCAAACTTCAATCCCTGAAGCCATAAGATAGGGAATATGCAACCTCTTATTTTTAATATAACTTTTAAAATTCAAAAAAACGTTACTATCAATTCCTTTTCTCTCTTTTTTCGGAAGTCTCAAATTCATAAAAAGTAATATGAAAAGAGATATCGCAACAAAAACGGCTCCTGCAACAAAAACAGTTTTTACATCATACATGGAGATAATCAAAGCCGCATACAAAGGTCCAATCAACCAACCAACATTAACAATAGCATACATCAGACCTTCATTCCCATTCAAATCCTTATCATTAGATTCATCCCTGAACAAAATATCAAAACTCTCCATTCTAAGAATAGAAGCGATTGTTAAAACAATAGACAAAATAAAAAAAAACAAAAGATTCTGTGTTAAATAAATAAGCAAATAACAAATAATAAAAACAACCAAACTCAAAATCAAAACCTTGTACTCACGAATTTTTTCCAAAACCTGAGTAGAATTAAAAGCAGAAAAAACACTAACTATTACCAAAGATGCAGACAAAAAACCAATCGCAGATTCAGAAAGCCCAAAAGAATCCATATAAACTGCCCAAATTGTATCAATACTGGCAAGAGCAATCGCAAGCATGAACCTTGCAACAATCAACTCATTAATCTTGGTAAAAAAATGTCTTCTACGAGTATGGAAATGAAACATAATAATAAACTAACAATAGCCTTTAAAAACTTATTTATCTCTTTCAGAATTAAAAATAAAAAAAATAGACAATTTAGTTCCTATCTTTCCTACTTGCCATCATATCATGAAAAACACCCAGAACATCAGAAGGAAGAATAAATTCCTCTCTCCTAAATCTAGATTTATAAAGAGCTAAAAGGCCACCTACATCTGCAATATTCTCTTCATCAGAATATCTTTCAAAAGGATTAAAAAAAAAGCCTTGCCTTCTAAGTTCATCTAAGAAATATTTTTCTTGATCCAAATGAATCAAAGCATGAACAGATTCATGACCCAAATTAAATAAAGATCTTGCAGGACTTTGAGCCCTAGAAAAAATAACACTTGCTTTAACAGGAATATCGGTCAGAGTTAATGATAAAGCAATATGTCTCCCCCAATCTTTATTACTAGTGACATTATGATAATCTTGCCTACCAAACTGAGATAAAACTAATTTTGTATGTGCATTAATATCATCAACAACACCATCATAACGCAAATATCTATTACTGGGTAAAAAAACATTAATATCTAAACCTGGAAAAGTAACCTTGCTCGAATAAAATGTATTTTTTTCAAATTTCATAATTCTATTTCCGATTAATCAACAAATCTCTGCCACCAAAAAAACCCTGCAAAGCCTTAGGCAATCTAACATTTCCATCCTCAGTTTGATGTTGTTCAATAAAAGCAATCATAGCCCTGGTAAGAGCAATTGCAGTTGAATTTAAAGTGTGTACTTGCTTAATTTCATTCTTCTCATCCTGATACCTGCAATTAAGTCTTCTTGCACCATAATCCTTGTAATTGGATGCACTCACCATCTCCCTGTACTTTTCCTGTCCAGGAAGCCAAGCCTCAAGATCATACTTTCTTGTAGCAAAACTTCCCATATCTCCTGTGCAAATATCCACAATTTGATAATGCAATTCAAGCTCTTTAAAAAGTTCTTCAGCATTTGCAGTAATCTCCTCATGAAACTTATCAGAGTTTTCAGGTTTGGAAAACACAAACTGCTCAATTTTGTTAAAATTGTGAACCCTGAAAATACCCTTACTGTCCTTTGTAACACCTGCTTCCTTCCTAAAACAAGGAGATATTCCTACATACTTCTTAGGCAAATCCTTATGATTCAAAACTTGATCAGTATGTAAACCAGCAAGTGCATGTTCTGAAGTTCCAATCAAATACAAATCCTCATCCTCAATTTTGTAAATAACCTCTTCAAAATCAGCAAGAGATACACTTTTTCCAATAGCTTCTCTTCTAAGCATTGGGGGAACCTCAACAGGAACATAACCTTTGTCTGCCATCTTATTTATAGCAAACATATAAAGTGCAAGCTGTAATTGTACAAGTTCACCTTTTAAATAATAAAACCTTGCACCACTATTCTTTGCCGCCATTTCCAAATCATACCAATCATTCATCTCACATAATTCCATATGAGTTCTCGCCTTGAACTTAAAACTTGGCTTCTCCCCGAAAAACCTGATAGGCAAATTTTCCTCATCGTCTTTTCCAATAGGAACCCCGTCATCAAGCATGTTAGGAATGCTAATTAAAACTTCATCCCTTTTATCTTCAAGTTCTTTTACATTCTTCTCTTTCTTTTCAACATCAGCAGAAATCTTCTTAACTTTGTCAAGTTGGGCTTTGATATCCCCTCCTTCCTTCTTTACCTTTGCAATGTTCTTGCTCTCCTTGTTCTTCTCAGCTTTCAAGTTATCAAGTTCCTTTTTTGCATCTCTCCACTTCTCATCAGCTTTCAAAACTTCATCAACAATACCAACATCATAACCTATCCTTTTCTTCAAATTCTCCTTCACCAAATCAGGATTTTCTCTAATTAATTTAATATCTAACATAGTAATTAAGGCAAAAGTTATTATTTTTAAACCTTTCGATATTCTCTCTTATAATGATAACAGAAACACACAAGGTATGCCAACCAACCCACTTGAAAATATCCTGTTTCGGTTGCTGTGGAAGAAATTTCAAATCAAAAGAGTTAGTTCTAAAAGATATAGATTTGAATACTGCAGACTTCAAACAAATAAAAATACCTTCCACTCTAAGACTTCTCCAATTCAGAGACAGACTAAGCGAGGACATGTGGGCGGTTATGCCAAGCGGCGTATGCTCGAACGTTGTAAAATTCGGCGAGCAGACCTATGCCTGCCCTCTGCACAAGAACATAAACAAACTCATACCAAAAAAGCAATTCCTTGCCCTACACAAAAAAGACTTAAGGCAAGGCCACTGCGACGTAAACTTCGAATGCGACACAGTCCACATATTCAAACTCCTCTCAGAAAAGCAAAAACAGGAATACTTGGAATGGCTCAAAACCCAAAATCTAAACGACGCTTACGAATACTCTACTGCAAATGTAAAAGCCAAGCTCATCTACAAATTCCTCGGTGAAAACTACCCCAACTGGCAAATGTATGAATAAACAAGAACAAAAAGGAAAAGGTGGAATGCTCAACAATCAAAGATTCTTGGCACCAAAGGTTTGAAAAATCCCACAAAATTAAAAGGAAAAGGTGGGATTTGAAGTTTTTTGCTTGCAAAAAATACGCGAACGAGAGAAACGAGTGACCGTATCGAAGGGTGAAAATCACACAAAAGAAAAAGGAAAAGGTGGGATTTGAACCCACGATCACAGGGTTGCAGCCTGTTGCCTTACCACTTGGCCACCTTTCCGTTCATTTAATAAAAATTATATCGACTTTATAAATGCTACGATTTTTATTTTACCTCAAAATTTCGGTTGCAAATTCGAAGAATTTGGGGAGGTTTGGGGAAACTACAAAAAACCGGTATCATTAGGAAATAACTAGAAAGCTTTTTAAAGTAATTTTTCTCTAATTCTATTATGTTACATAAGTTAAAGGAATTGGTTTTCGGTTTAAACGAATACGAAAAAACAAAAATCGACCTAAGATTTATTATGATACAAAACCTGATTTCTGAACTTAAAATAAATGAATTAACAGACTTTGAAATACTAGAAGCAGTAATTTACAAAATCAAAGACCAACTCAGAGTAAGAAGTTCCAACCTAAATAAAATCATTTCTGACCCTGCAAAAAGTCTTAGAAAAAAAGATGTAAACAAAATTCTAGAACAACTTGACAAACTCAA
>JBFHXM010000078.1:0-5244 GCA_041598975.1 Candidatus Woesearchaeota archaeon
ACAATAGAAAACAATCACACAAGCATAAAGCTACTCCCAATAACAACACAAGATGACAAATCACTCTTAAGCATCTTCTCCGCACAAGAATTCACATCAAAACTAAACGGAGCAATCCTTGTAAACTACAACATAGAAGACAACACATTCTATGTAGAACCAGAACTGAATTACCAAATAGCAAAAGGAACAAAAGTATTCGTTCAACCAAGAACATTCGGCAAACTAGAAAACTTATTCAACAACCCAGAAATATACACGGGAGTAAAATTCAACTTTTAAAATGAACCAAAAACAAGCAAGCCTAAAAGTCCTGAAAGACTCGCAAAAAGAAACATTCCCCTACACATTCAATGCAATGGGAATTGAAATAGAAATACACGAAGGAGTGTTCTCATCAAAACACTTCAACGGCTGGAAAACATTCACAAAAAACTTCCATAACCCAAAAGATAAAACAATATTAGAAATAGGTTGCGGACCAGGAACAACATCCCTGCACCTAGCAAAAAAAGGAGCAAAAAAAGTTATAGCAGTAGACATAAATAAAAAAGCAGTAGAAAACACAAAAGCCAACATAAAAAAACTAAAACTCAAAAACATGCAAACCCTGCACAGCGACATGTTTGAAAATATAAAAGAGAAATTCGACATAATCTACTGGAACATGCCCTTCATGTGCGTAGAAAAAGACTACACATACAAAAACGACTTAGAAAGAGGACTTTTCGACCCGGACTATAACTTACTCAAAAAACTCCTAAAACAAGCCACAAAACACCTAAAAAAAGAGGGTTACATCCTATTAGGAACAGGTTGTAGCGCAGACATAAAGAAAACAATAAATCTAATCAAACAATACAACTACAAAGCAGAACTAATAGCAAAAGAAAAATCTACAGAAATAAACCCGGTAGAATTCTACATGTACAAACTAATTCCAAAAATCAAGGATAAAGAACATCAATAGTCCTCAAATCCATATCAAAATAAACTGCAGTAGCAGTAGATATCTCAGGTAAATCTTTAATAGGATGCAAATCAAAAACCCTTTGCCTAACTTCTTCTTCAGTAGGCTCCCGACCTAACTCTCTTTTCAAATCCATGGCCCGATACCTATTTATATCATCATCCTCATAAATAAAACTCGGCACACTCAACCTAAAATAAGGATGTGGTTTAAAATCATTCTCCATGGCAAAAGCTATCCCTGTTGCAGCAAGTATATGGTCGTGTGCAGTTACAACAATTACATCTTTCTCAAGACCCCGTACAAAAAGATTTTTTGCATTCCTCATACCAACTTCACCAGTTCTGCTAAGTTTAATCTCAACAAGACCATTTGTAAAAGTACTATCAGTGTAAAGTTGGTCAAAACCTTTCCACAACTCATATTCAAAATCACCTTCTGCTTTCTTCTCAATAACCGGCCTCAAAATCTCGCCAGTATCAACTGCTCTTCTTGCAGGAGAAGAAATATGCAAATACGAACAACCTTGTGGCAAATGTGATTCAAACAACTTACCAAGAGCGCTCACTTTTCTTATCCCAGATTCTGTCAAATAACCTGACATATAATTCGCTTGACCATGCCTCACAAGATATAACCCTTTCATCTTTTTTAATGAACTAAAGTTCCACCTAACCTCTCTTCAAGCTTGCAGGCAACATCCAAAATAGGAACTATTTCCCTTGCATTCTTAGGCATCTTTCTAACTTGATTAATATCTTTCAATGAAGGCATTCCAACATATTCATCTGGAGGACTCCAATACGAAGTAAGCAAAAGTACTGGTTTTCGACTATCCTGATTTTTCTCCCAATTAGGATTCACATTCAAATAAAAAACCATCCTCATATCAGGATGTACTCCAAACATAATTCCCTTCAGAGGGTCCATCAATAAATCTTTTTTATAACCAGAAAGTCTAAAATCGATAGAACCAAAATCATCCTGGTCTTCAATCCTATATCCTGAACCTTCCAAAGGAGTTACAATCCCTAAAGAAGGATCAATAACATATTTTTCAGAATCAATTTTTGCAAGTAAAAATGCATGCCAACCAATAATTTCATTAAAATATTTATAATCATAACCCCAACACATAGAAAGTGGCAAATCAGGAAACTTTTGTTTTATTTTAGCAAATGCATTAGTGGAAATTTGTTCACAATCACCACAATCATTATCTAAAGAATGATTAAACCAATTTTTAAAAACAAGTTGGCCATTTGGAGCTTTTTCAAGAGAAACTTTATCCATCCTATCAAGCAAATCAAACTTCCCATACCTATAAGATTGAGACAATTCTCTCAATTCTTTAATAATATCCATAAACTAAACAACACATTCTAATTTATAAAACTTAACAAATTCGCCACCTGCAAGTAATCACAATCCGAAAACTTATAAATAAACAAACATAACAAAATAATAATATGGAAAAAATATCGCATTAGTTGGTGGAATGGATGCAGACCCAGTAAAATATTTTGTTAAATTTGCTCAAAACAATCCTAGAGAAGATTTAAAATTAAATTTCATTGAATACGGAGTTAATCAAAAAAAAAGTCTTATAGATTTATTAACAGAAAAACAAGATTTAATAATTATGCCTGGAAGTTTAGGAGATGACCATTCTTTAGGACTTCCTACATTTGGCCTAACAAGTTTTGAAATGCCAAGTTTAATTTGTCATAAAATAAGAAAATGGGAAAGTACAAATTTTAAAACACCAATTGTTGTTTTTGCTTATTCTGAAGAACAAAATTTAAGCCCAAAAAGATTTGGTGCTGACGCAGTTTATACCATAGGTGAAATACCAGATGAAACTTTATTAGAACTGGCTCAAGATCCATTTGGAACTATAAATAAATATAATGAAATGATTCTTGAACACTTAAAAAAAGTAAGAAAGCATTCCTAATTTTATTTCAAAATTTATAAAATACAAACCATTACCAAAATACTATGAAACTTACAAGAGATTTCAAACACTACCTTAGAAACTATGCCGGAGCAGCAGTTGCCTGCACATTAGGAGGCATAGCTGGTGCAGAAGCATCAGAATGGATTTGTGATATAGACTCAGTAAACTCTCTTGTATCAACAGCCTCAGTATACATTGCAGGAACGGCAACATTTGCATACGGACACCTTCAAACATACAAAGAACATTTCAAAACCTTGGAAGGGAGCATATTCAAACACCTGGCAAAAGACATAGCAAAAGCATACTTAGTATTTGCACCAGCAGAAATTGGATATCTTATAGTAAGACCTCCTTTAATGTACTGGCTCCAAAAAAACAACATAGAACCAGCAGCAGCATCCTTAATAACAGATGCAATCATAGCACCATTCTACATCGCATCAACAATTCCACTTGCAAAAAAAGCAAACATAATCAAAGGAGATTTAATAGAAAAACCTCTGCCTCTGGAAGAAAAACTATAATCCTACAACCTTTAGAATTTCCACATTCTCCAAAAAAAATATCCAAAAAAATTCAAAAAACAAATTAAACAATATACACTAAAAAATAATACTAAACCATCTTAATCTTCTTTTTCGCATCCTCTTTCGAAATTGCCATATCATGCATACTTTTTACATGATCCCTTGCCATCTTTATCACCTCATCCTCATCATGACTTCTCACCATGAATCCGCATGAAGGTTCGCACTCTATTTGTTTTAATTTTTTCATCTTCCCTTTGGAACATAATTAAGGGTTTTTGTTATTTATAAAAGTACCTCACAAGCAAATTTTTAATAAGGCCCCTAACAAATCCTATCTCTTTATCACATCAAGTATGGCTCTTTCAAGATTCTTAGCATCATCAGTTCCAATCCTGATTCTCTTACCATTCTTAAAAACAATCTCCACAGCATCAAAACCAGACACATTATAAATCCACATATTCGGCCAATACCTTATCCCCCAGCCATAATACCACCTATTCCTAACTTTTTTGACAAAAGAAATTTTTTTCAACTCAAACTTTCTCCAAAATATTCCATAACCAAATTTAATCCTCAAATATTCCCGCCCAATTTTTACATTAAGTGATGAAAAAGAAAACAACACAAACAATACAAAAACCATAATCAAAACAACCGGAAAATAAAACTCTGCCATTAACAATATAAAAACAAACAATGCAGTAATAGCAAACAATACAAAAACCATTAAAGTTCCCCTTTGCGTATGATTATATCTCATAACTAACAATCAACTCCTAATTTTATAAACTTATTTATACAAACATAAATTTATAAATTTTCAACATATCAAAATCTTAGATGGAAAAGACACTGCTTAAAAAATTAATAATTACAATAATCCTAAGTATCCTGGCCTTCAGCACTGCAAACGCAGCATTTGAAGGATTTCCCTACCTCTGCCCAGAAGGAGTGGACACACAGAAAATCTACGAAGACAACTACAACAGAGCAAAAGATATATATTCTCCAAACTCAGATGGAACCTGTCTTGCAGAAAGAATTGACTGCGAAACATTATACCAAAACTACGCAGAAGAACAAACAGAAATAAAAGTTCAAAGCATGACACAAAGAATAACAAACTGCGAAGAAAACTTCAGAAAATATCTAGAAACAGTAAACAAAGTAGCAAAAATAGACATCTACAGCGACAATTACTGGCAAGAATATCAAAATCTTGACTGGTTTGAACAAGATTTAGAAGCAAAAAAAATCTGCCAAGGAAATTTCATGAGTGGATATCCCGATTGCACTGTAGAAAACTATGACTCAGAACTTATGAACGCATTAAAGCACAACGAATGGAACCAGAACTTCTGCAACTTCCTAAAATCACAATACCAAATAACAGAAGAAATAGAAAGAAAATGGGAAACCTGTCAAAACTCATGTTCGCAAACATACAACCTCGAAAAATTAAGTGAATGTAGTGGCTACTCCTGCCTTGCAAACAACTGCGGAGAATGCACAGACCCAGACACATACGAACAAGAAAGAAACAAATACATGCAATGCAGTGATGAATGTTACTCTGAAAACGAAAAAGAAAAACAAAAATTAGAAGATTCATATTTTGCAGACTGCGGAGCAGAAAGCTACTTCTCATACTTTGATGACGCACTTACAATGTACATCGGCTTTTACAGTGGGTGGTTCTCATATTCAGAAGAAGACTCAAAATACTACATAAAAAGAGACGAGGCAACGTTCTACACCTCACCACTGCCAATTCAAGA
>JBFHXM010000079.1:0-4952 GCA_041598975.1 Candidatus Woesearchaeota archaeon
AACTCCTTTATATATTTGAAACTACTAACAATACATAACAAAAACAATACAAACATAAAAATGATTACAAAAACAATGCAAAAAATATTTGGACCAACATTTAAAGAAGAAATAGAAACAATTAAACCTCAACCTATTCAACAAAAAAGAAAAATAGAAAAAAAGAAAAAGAAAACTCTGCAAAAACCTTCAAAAATCCTAACTGAAGCATTAAAAACATTACAAATACCAACTGATAATAAAGAGCAAGACATAGTTTATGCTATAATTAATGGATACAACACACAATTATTAGAATTGCATCCACTAAATCAAAGTTCTCTCTTAACCTTAGAAGAAAGACTTCAAAAAAGAGAAAAAGTAAAAAAAGCCTATCAAGTCTTTCAAGAAAATGTTGCAGAAATAAAAAAATTATTCAAACAACCAAAACAATTAGTACGTGAACTACAAAAAGACACAATTCCGCAAATATTTATACCAAATTTAATACATAGTGGAAGTCCAAATTTACAATTACCAGAGGTTTATGAAACACACTTAAAAACATATCAAGAACTAAAACTACTATTAAAAAGCCTAGATTCACTAAATTTCTTTGATGGAGAAGAAACAAAAATAATAACTGTAAATGGTTTTGCAGAACACAAATACTATAGAAATGTTCCTGTAGAAATATTAGAGAATTTCAGAAAATTACAAAAAAATGGATTTGTAGGGCAACCACTTCCAAACATACCTTATGTCACATCATCAGAAAGAAAAGAAGAAATAGACAACTTTCAAATTGCTGCAGGATTAGGGCCATCATGGTGGGCAGGAAAAGAAGTATTTAAAAGACAGGCTGAACATGAAAATGAACTATGGCCTAGAGTATACACAATACATAATAATAGAAGTACAAGCTATTTTTTCGATGATTTTTCAAATCTAGACACAAGTACAATACAACCTCAACAACTATTTGGAGTATTTATTAATGACCATGAAAAATTTAAAGAAAATCTAAAACTAAGAACAGCTTTGCACCTCTATTTAATAAAAGAAGCAACAAAAAACAAAGAAAAAGTCCCAAAAACAGAAGAAGAAAAAAGAAAAGAAGGAAGTAAAAAACTATATGAACACATTTTTGGATATCCTGAACCCGATGAAGAATCCTTAATCAACCTATTAATAAAATTACACAAACTAGACTCAAAATCAGAATACGAACTTATAACAGAAAGCCCAGAAGAACTATCATACCCTTTAACACCCCAAGTTGTTGACGTTTTTCAAGCAGCAAAAGATAGTAGCACGTTTAATAAATTAGGATTCCTTACTCTTAAAAAAAAAGAAAGAGAAATAAGAAGACAAGTGGACCCAATACTCTATGGAACAATTTTAAATAATCAAAAAGTGCCTCTATGCTATTGGGCATAGCTTTACAACCAAAAAAACAAAACCAAACACACAGCTACACCAATTTTTAATAATTTTTGATTATATTAAGGCGTTTGGAAGTGGATAATAGTGGCGCTATATCCATCTTTCAAACAACGAAAATAGAATTAAAAAGTATAAAAATTATTTATTGTTTTTCTTCTTCTTATTCCTAACATTAAAAATAACATACCCTAAAATCAGACCTACAAGAAGCACAACAAACATTGCAAAATAGCCAAAACTACCACCTGAACCATTAGCAAACCCAAGCTGAGCCAACTCATCAGCATCATAAATTTTCAAAGGAACATCCACAACTTTCTCAATAGGATTGTCATAACTATCAAAATAAGTTAATTTCACTTTCATAACAGCACTCTCAGCATTGTTGATGTAAACAATCAAAGGAAGTGTCTGGAAATCATCAGGATTCAAATCTCCCACATACTGATTATCCCCTTCAATAACCTTGTAATCATCAGACTTCAAAACTTCCATCTGAACACCCTTGATCTTGCTTGAACCAGGATTTGCAATAGCAAGGCTCACTTTCCCTTTTCCAATAGTGTAAACCTCCTGAGAATCCACATTCAAAGACAAATAAGGCCCAGAATATACTTTTATACTACCATAAACAGTATTCTCAAAAGAATTGCCCAAAGTATCTTTGTAAGTCAAATCAATAGGTATCAGATAAGGAACAGACTGCGCATTAGGACTAATAGTAACATCAAAAACAACCTCTTCTTCTTTCCCAGATTTCAAAAGACTCAAAACCTTCTCATTGCTACCCTTCTCCATTGTAATGATATTATCACTAATCTCATTCAAAGCCAATGCAACCTTCACATTCTTCAAATCAATAGCATTGATATTCTTCACAACAAGAATAATCTTTGCACTCATTCCAGGACTAACCTTTGTAATATCAATGGACTTAATCTGAACAATCGGATGCTCATCTTGAACCAAAACATCAAAATCATAATCATAAGCCCCGGAAGGAGTATTAACAGTAAAAGAAAGTGTGTTAAGGCCAGTAGGAGTATCTTCATCAACATAAATCTTGTACTTTGCAATTACATAACTTGTTGCACCATCAAGTGAACTATACGCAGGAATCACTCCTAACTCCTTTCTTACAGATTCTCCCTTTGCCACACGAAAATTTTCATTCTCTTTCAAACTAATAGACGCCTTCTGTATCGAAGTAGAACCAGAATTGGACACCTTAACATTTACATAAACAAAATTCCCAGGCTCAACCGGGTCAGGATTCTGACTGCTTAAAACAACATTAAGCCCAGTTGCAGCACTAGCAACACCAAAACTTCCAAGCAACAATATAGTAAAAATCACAAGGAACCTAACTAATTTATTAACATTTTTCCCAAACATCATTTTTTATACATAATTTATATAATACAATAGTTAAAAACCTTTCCATTAATATATGTAGGCAATACCCTTGAAGTAGTTAATAAAAAACAACAACAAACAAAACATTTTCTACTATCAAATTTAGAAAATAACTAGCAATTTTTTTACTCCCAAACCAAAAACGCTAACTTAATATACTTATTTGTATTACTTATACCTAGATGGCAAGTTTAATCAACGATAACTTGGAATTCGTAGAAGTCCTAAACGCCTTTCCAATACTAAGAGACAAGCTTGAGAAATCAAGATTCAATCTAAACGACTTGAAAGACGGAATAACAATCAAGGACTACCTCCAAAACAAATCCTACAGAGAGGATGAAATCGATATTCTTGTAAAAAAACTAAACAACGATGTTCAAAACTACCTAAAAAAGGCAGACAGAACTAATTCTGAAAAAAAGCAGATAGAAATAACAAACATCGGCATGCAACCACTCCAACTCGAAGAAGAAGATGAGGAAGAAGAGTAAATTCTAAAACTTAATCAAAAACAAGATTGCAAAATAAAATTACAAAAATAATTTCAATCAATTTTAACAAAGTTTTTAAAACAAGCTCAATTTGACTTTAATTAATATAAATAAGTTCAGCTTATTCTTGCGAGGCAAATTTTAAAATGTTATACATAAAAGACGGATACCCTGAAGTTAACGAAATCGTACTTTGCACAGTGCAGAAAATCTACGGAAACACAACTTTTGTATATTTAAATGAATACGAAAAAGAAGGCGTGCTTACAATTTCAGAAATAGCTCCTGGAAGAATCAGAAACCTAAGAGATCATGTGATAGAAAACAAGCAAATCATATGCAAAGTCCTAAGAGTAGACGAAAAAAACAAAAGAATCGACGTATCACTAAGAAGAGTCCCAATTCCAGTTATGAAAGACAAACTCGAACAAATCAAAAAAGAGGAATTCTCAGACAAAGTATACAGCGAAATAAGCAAAAAACTAGGAATGACAAAAGACGACCTATTCGAAAAAACCTACGAACCAATCTTTGAAAACTACGAAACAGTGTTCGAAGTACTATACGAAATCATGCTTGAAAACAACAAAGTCTCAATGTTCGAACAACTCACAGACAAGGAAAAAAAAGTATTCGTGGAAATAATCAACGAGAAAATCAAACCAGAACAAGTAATTTTCAAAGAGAAATTCAACGTAAACTCAAAAGCGCAAGAAGGAGTAGAAATAATAAAAAACGCAATAACAGAAGTTTTAAACGAACTAAACTACGAAAAAATAAATATCTCCTACCTCGCAGCAGGAAGATTCGAAATAAAAATCACGCACGACGACATCAAGTCCGCAAACAACATCTATAAAAAATTCAAAGAACTTCTCGAAAAGAAAAACGACAAGCACAACCTTATTGTAAAATTTGACAAGTAAACCCAATAAAAAAAAAGATAAGAAAATAATAGAATAATTCTATTCGTCTTTTGCTGTCAGGAAAATAACTTTCAAAGCCACAATAAAAGCAGCAGGAACAAGCAAAAGCATCAAATTAACAAAAATGCCACCCAACAAAGGGAGAATAGGACTAGTTCTCGAAATACCCAAAGCTTGAATCAATGAGGAAAAGAAAGGTTCCAGTAAGCTAATAAAAACAATAGAAGCAATTAAAAAAGGAATAACTTCTTTGTTTGTAACATTCAAAAGACCAATAACAAAACCTAACAATATTAATGTAATTGCCACTCCCTTTAATCCAGTACTAGACAATACTTTGTAATGCCCCAAAAAACTTGCAATTAATGCAATCAACAAACCAACTCCAAAAACATATGAACCATAAGTATGGAACTCAATATTTTTTTCACTTTTTTTAACAGCTTTTTTATTCGTCGCCATTTAACTAAATAATCAACACTACTACTTTATAAAGTTTTTTCATCACCAGATTTTATTTAAACTAAAAACAATCAATTTAAAGAATCATACCCAACTAATTCAAAAATATTAAAAATATCTCCATCAGCAGATTTATGATTTGTCAATTTTAATGAAAACCTATATCTTTCACCTAATTCAAATTGATTAGGATTATTAACAAGTAACATAACCTCAGAAGAAGAAACAG
>JBFHXM010000080.1:0-4908 GCA_041598975.1 Candidatus Woesearchaeota archaeon
TCATATGATATAAAGATGTCTGAGAAAATAGACGACTCAAAAATCAAGGAGATATTTTCATTGTTTGGCGATGTGAGCAACATGAAGGAAGTATTCATTTTAAGGTATGTTGGCAAATAAAAACAAATTATAGATAACTTTATAATATTTACAAACTCTTTCTAATTAGATAATGGACCTCACAAGATTTACAAAATCAAAAGCGGAAACAAACAATAAAAAAAAGATTATTCTAGACACAGAAGACATAAAAATTACTCAAAACACAGACAATCAAATCGAATTCTTTATTAAAAATAGAAATGCACTTGACAAATATCAGGATTTTCTTTTTTGTTCACCTACTAACTCAATTACAGCAAATAACAAAAAAGAGGTTGAGAAATTTTTTAAAAAGTCCATAGAAGAAGGAGTGGAGGGAGTTATGCTGAAAAATCTTGATGCTCCATACAAATCAGGACTTAGGACTGGAGCTATGGCAAAATTGAAAGAGACAAAAGAAGATATTGATGTTGTGATAGTTGGTGCAGAATATGGAAAAGGAAAAAGGGCAGGTTTTTATTCTTCGTTCTTTGTTGCTGTAAAAAACGACGAATATTTTGATGAAAGCGACCAGTTTTTAAGGATTGGAAAAGTATCTTCAGGAATAAAAGAGCTTGGAGAAGAAGGCCATAGCATGGAAAACCTTACAAACTTACTCGAACCTCTAAAGCTTCACGAAGAAGATAGTATTGTACACTTTGAACCAAAAGTTGTACTTCAAGTAAGATATCAGGAAATACAAAAATCGGAAATTTACGAATCAGGTTATGCATTAAGATTCCCGAGAATAATCTCACTCAGAGAAGACAAACCAACAGACGAAATAAATTCTATCGAAGATATCCAGAATTTTGTATCTTTGTAGAACTTATATTTATTATAAAAATTATTTTACTCCGAAATGATCAAAAATCTAATGATTTTTGATTTGTATACAAATAAGATAAATAACACAAAAAAAATAAAATTTTTTTGATTTAAAATTCTTTTGGAAAGAACGCACGAAGTAAATCATCAATCAATTTTTCAATTATTTTGATTTTTTCCATGAAATCAGGTTTATTATTAAGTGCATCTACTCCTTTTTGTACAATTTGTGTAATTGTATTATCATATTTAATATTATTTTTATCAAGATATTGTACATTTGGTATTAATCTCTTAAGATAAGAGTCATATGTCATAAGCATTTGAGTATGGATTTCTTGTTGTTTATTATAAAGATTTAATGTGTCTACATACGTTATTAAAAGCCATTTCTCATTATTAGGAATATTTCTTTTTCCTTTGAATATTTCGTCTATAATCACATTTCTATTTGTTCCCATATTCCTTTTTAGTAAATACTTATTAAATATGTTTGTATTTCTATATAGGGGGTAACATAAGAAATAAAATAATAATTTATTGGTAAGCTTTTAGAACGCCCAAAATCTTATCAACATTGTCATCAACAATAATTGTACCACTATGGCTAACAATAGCTCTAAGTTCAGTACCATTTTTAGGCATCAAATCGATAATTTTAATAATATGCTCTTCTTCAAGTCTTGGGATTTCTAAAGCGATAAGCTCTTCTTTTGCCTTTTTGAACTCCGAGATCTTTAACTTGTTGAAAGTCTTCATGTATGTTCTGATTTTGTCTTCCCTATAAGTTAACTCTATATCCTTCTCTTTTTTCTTGATAAATTCTGCCACTTCAGAATTTGACATTGCCTCTTTTGAAATAACTGTGTAATTTAACATTTTTATGCTCTAAGTAAATGAACTGGATGAACTAAGCACATTTTAGCCTTGTTGCCATCTTTGATGTTAACTTTGTAACATTCACCTTGAACTCCTGAAACTTCTCCGATTTTACCGTGGAACCTTAAGCAAAAAAGCCCCTTTTGGTAACTTGGATAAGCCTTAAGCAAAACTTTGTCTCCAACTTCATATCTTTGCATAAACCTTTTGATGTGTAATTTACCCTTTTCAGACACAGACTTCTTCATCTTGTATCTTGATTTTCTTCTGTTTCCACCAATTCTTTTCATTTTTATTAAAATTATCCCTCAAATTTGAGTTATGTATAGTTTATAAAAAATCATACATGGTTTAAAAAGGTTATCATTTTAAATTTTATATCTAACTTATTTTGCCCTATAACAAAGCTTTTTAAATACGACTATATAATAAAAGTTATGGTTGAAAAAAGCAAGAAAAAAACAACTTCTAAGAAAACAATTAAGAAAGATAAACCCTATCTTGACTTTAAAAACACTTCAGAAGTAGAAGTTTCTAAAAAAATTATTGATAACGTGATTGGCCAGGATGAGGCACTTGAAATTATTAAAAAAGCTGCTGCTCAAAAAAGGCATGTATTGCTTCTTGGAGAGCCTGGGACTGGTAAATCCATGCTTGGAAAAGCTCTTGCCGAAGTACTTTCAATAAAAGATGCACTCGACATTCTTTCTTACCCTAATCCAAAAGATGAAAATAATCCAATAATTAAAATAACTAAAGCAGGAGATGGGCAAAGAATAGTTGAAAAAGATAAAATTGGACAGCTTCAAGGAGTAAGCAAAGGTCAAGGTATGCTTATGGTAATAATTCTTTTAATAAGTATTGCATTCTCTTATTATCATTATTGGAAATGGATTAGTGGACAAATTCCTGATGTTGTATATGGTGCATGGATAATTGCAGATATAATTATTATAGGTTTTTTAATATTTGTAATGGTACTTTCCGCTTCCCTTTCAAAAAGAGTGCTTCCTGGCGGAATGCCGGGTCAAGGTTCCCCAAAACTTGTAGTAGACAACTCAGGAAAACATATGATCTTTGAAGACGCCTCAGGTGCTCACGAAGGTGCACTTTTAGGAGATGTACTTCACGACCCTTTCCAGTCAGGAGGAATGGGAACACCTGCACACCAAAGAATTGTGGCAGGAATGATTCACAAAGCAAACGGAGGAGTATTGTTCATTGATGAGATTGCAACTCTTAAACCTGAAATGCAGCAGGAACTTTTAACAGCTATTCAAGAAAAGCAAATGTCAATTACTGGTAGAAGTGAAAGAAGTGCAGGAGCAATGGTAAGAACAACACCTGTTCCAACTGACTTTGTACTTGTAGCTGCAGGTAACCTAGAAACATTAAAACACATGCATCCTGCTTTAAGGTCAAGAATCAGAGGCTATGGTTATGAAATATACATGAACGACGATATGAACGACACAATCGAAAACAGAAAAAAGATAATCCAATTTATAGCACAAGAGGTTAAAAATGATGGGAAAATTCCTCACTTCACACCAGATGCTTGCGAATTAATAGTTCAAGAAGCGAAAAAAAGAGGAGACAAAGGAAGCAAACTAACTACAAGATTCAGGGAATTAGGCGGTATTATCAGAGCAGCAGGAGACATTGCTATTGGAAGGAAAGCACCCCTAACTGAAAAAGTTGACATAGAAAAAGCACTTTTAAAAGTTAAATCCGTGGAACAACAAATGATTTCCAGATACACCGAAACTAAGAAAGAATATTCAATTATAAATACAAAAGGAATTGCTATTGGAAAAATCAATGGACTTGCAGTTATTGGTTCAACACCTCCTTATTCTGGAATGGTAATGCCAATTGAAGCAGAAGTTATAAAAGGTGGAAAAGGTTCACAATTTATTGCGACAGGAAAACTTGGAGAAATCGCAAAAGAAAGTGTAACAAACATTTCCGCACTTATTAAGAAAATTTTCGGAGACGACCTTACAAAAGATTATAGTGTATACATCCAATTTATCCAAACACATAGTGGAGTAGAAGGGGACAGCGCATCTATTGCAGTTGCAACAGCAGTAGTGTCTGCTCTAAAAGATATTGCAATCAAGCAAGATGTAGCTATGACAGGGAGTCTTTCAATCAGAGGAGAAGTGCTCCCCATTGGCGGCGTTAGTGCAAAAATAGAAGGGGCAATTGCAACAGGCATAAAAACAGTAATAGTTCCTGAAACAAACATGAAAGACATTGTAATTTCGCCTGAAGATTCAAAGAAGATAAAAATAATTCCTGTGAAATACTTTGGAGAAGTGCTTGAACACGCGCTTGCTTGGAAAAAATCTGACGAAAAAACAAAAACAAAAATGAAAAAATACTTCAAAGTATAAAATTATCCCTTTTTCACTCATCCAAAATTGTCTTAATATTTCCTTTATGTTTATCAATATACTTTCTTAAAAGCTTCACATCCTCGATTTTTATCTTTCCAATAAACAAATCTTTGATATCATGATTCTTTGCATAATCTTTAACCTTGTCATGTCCGCTGAAATATACATAATCTTTTGTAAAACCACCTTTAAGTTCAGTATTATTCAAATTTCTTTTGGCCCTGTAAGTAATTGCAAAAGCATCTGAGTCTTTAAAATTGTAACTCTTTAAAATTTGGAAAACCTCGTAAAAACTTTTGCTAAGTGCATAATAAGTGGCTATAACTCTGCCTGCGTATATGAACATCTGTGCCTGCGAGCTAACTCCTTCTAGCTCCTCCATGTAAGCAGCAAGACCTTCTTCTGTTTCTATGTAATTTGTAGTTCCTGCTTCAAGCATTTTAACATTTGTGTTTCTTCCATTGAAATATCTCATATAATGTGTACCTATTTCATGAACTTTAAGTCTTTTCAAATCAAGTGTAGTATACCTTTCATTTGGATTGATATTGATTTGTTTTTTTTGCAGATTCACGCTTACCTTTGACTGCATCTCCACAAAATTAATTTTGACAACATCGCCTGTCAGTTCTCGTACATACCTCTTTAGCTCACTTGCAACATCAATATGTGAAATAGTACTAAATTTTACAGTTTGCCTTTTGTAATTTCTGCAAAA
>JBFHXM010000081.1:0-4649 GCA_041598975.1 Candidatus Woesearchaeota archaeon
AAGGACAAAGAGTTTATAAAGTAAAGGGAGGATATAGAAGGACAACTGTAACAACTTATAAGATTAGTAAAACAGGAGTTAGAGATAACAGAAACAATTATATTTCAAAAAATAAAAAGTTCATTGAAAAGTTAGCAAAATTGTAAATATGAAAGTATTAAAATTAGAATTAAAAGATATTGTTGAACTTCATGATGAGTTAATTAAAGTAGGTGGAGGAGATTGTGGGTTGCAAAATGAATCTTCTATCGACTTTGCATTATCTAGGATAAAATACAATAATACAAAAGAAGAATTTTTTTATAATTTGGCTCTCTTGTTGAGGAATATTAGTGAATTGCATCCATTTTTAGATGGGAATAAAAGAACCGGTTTGGTTTTAATCGAGATATTGTTAATTTCTAACAATTTGAAGTTAAATATCAATGAAAAGAAAAAAGAAAAATTTATCCTAGCAGTTGCACAAGGGCAATACAGCGATTTAAAAAAATTATCCAAATTCTTGGAAAAGAATGCTAAAAAGATGAAACAATATAATTAAAAGAGCAACATTTATAAACGATTTCTCATTCATTTTAGTTATGAAAATTCCAAAAGACATTAAAAGATATTGCCCTAGCTGTAAAAAGCATACTTCACAAAAAGTAAAGGAAGTAAAAGGAAAGGGTAGAAGTAAGTCTCATCCATTAACTAAATTTTCACAAGTAAGACTTAAATTGAAAGGTTTGACTACAGGTTTAGGTAATAAAGGAAGGTATAGTAGGGGTGCTTTGAACTCCTGGAAAAGGTACAATAAGAAACATTCCAAGAAAGTTGATTTAAGATACACTTGCACTGAATGTAAGAAAACCAATGTTCCTTCAGGAAATGCAATCAGAGCTAAAAAGTTGCAAATCCAATAAATCTTTTTATTTTTTTCTATTATAAATGGCAAGACTTGCAGTTATTAAGAAAGAGAAATGTAAACCTAATTTATGTGATTGGGCATGTGCCAAAGTCTGTCCTATGAATATGACAGATAAAAAGTGCATATATGAAGGAATTACTAAAAAAGCAGAAATAGATGAGATTTTGTGTAGTGGATGTGGAATCTGTCCTAAAATCTGTCCTTTCAATGCAATTACTATTATTAACTTGCCAGAAATTTTAAGCAAAGATCCAATTCATGAATATGGAAAGAACGGATTCAGAATTTTTGATTTGCCTATTGTTCAGATGAATTCAATAACTGGGATTATCGGAAGAAACGGTATTGGCAAGTCTACAGTTATCAATGTACTTTCTAACACTACAAAGGCTAATTTCGGACAATTTGACGAAGAAGGAAATGAAAAAAGTTTTGAAGAAGAGAAAGAATATTTTGTACATCTAAATGACCTTTTCAAAGGAACTGTTTTGCAGAATTATTTTAACAAACTTGAAAATAAAGAGATTAAGATTGCCTACAAACCACAGCAGATTGTTAATATTCCAAAAATGTTTTCTGGGAAAGTAAGGGATTTGTTTTTGAAAGTTAATTCTGATAATAAAAAAATTGAAGAGATTGCAAGCAAGTTGAACATAATTAATGTTTTGGATAGGGAAATTGGAGTTTTGTCTGGAGGAGAACTTCAAAGGGTTGCAATCGAGGCATGTCTGTTAAAAGATGATAGCAATTTCTTTATTTTGGACGAGATTACAAATTATTTGGATATTTTCGAGAGGCTTAACTCTTCAAAATTGATTAAATCTAAAGTTGAAGGAAAAACTGCTCTTGTTGTTGAGCACGACCTTGTTGTTCTAGATTTTTTAGTAGATTTTATTCATATCATGTATGGTGAGCCTGGCGCGTATGGTACGCTTACTGGAATTAAAGCAGGAAAAGTTGGAATTAATGATTATTTGGACGGGTTTTCAAAAGAAGAGAATATCAGGTTTAGAGATAAGCCTATCACATTTGAGAAGGAATCTGTAGGAGAAGCGAAAAGGATAGAGGTTCTTACTGCTTGGGACGATAATGAAATAAAACTTGGTGATTTCAAGCTTGATGTGAAGCCAGGAGATATTAAGAGAGGAGAGATTATCGGCATTATTGGAAGAAATGCCCTTGGAAAGTCTACTTTTGTTAAAAATATTGCAGAGAATGGATTTGGAGATGAAATTGTTATTTCATATAAACCACAACTTATCGAGAAAAACTCCAATACAGTTTTAGAGGAACTTTGCCAGTTTGGAAATTACACTGATAATTTTTATGAAGTTTATGTGCTTGACCCTCTTAACATCAAGCCTATTCTGGAAAAGAAAGTTGAGGAGCTTTCTGGCGGAGAACTTCAAAGATACGCTGTTGCAAAATGTCTGCTTGCAGATGCCAATTTGTATTTGCTTGATGAACCTACTGCCTTTTTGGATGTTGAGGATAGGCTTAAGATTTCCAAGATGCTTAAGAATTTCATGACACTTAAGAATAAGAGTGCGTTTATTATTGACCATGACTTGGTTTTCATGGATTATTTGTCTGACAAGTTACTTGTTTTTGATGGAAAACCTTCCTTGCACGGAATTGCAAACCCGCCTAGTTCCATGAGAAATGGAATGAATTTCTTTTTGAAGAATTTAAACATCACTTTTAGGAGAGATGATTCCAATAAAAGGCCTAGAGTTAACAAGGAAGGGAGTGTGAAAGATTCTCATCAGAAAAAAATTGGCGAATATTATTATGTTTAGATTTTCAATTGGTATTGAGTTGATTAGGTAAAATATTTTCAATGGCTTTTTGGTAAACCGCATAGGGTTTTGGCCCTTCAATTACCTCTTCACCAATTATCACAGTTGGCACAATAGTTATATTCTGGTTAATTTTAATGCTGGTTTCAATAACATCATTGTATTTCTGAGTTAAAAAGCAAGTTTGAAACTCAGTTTGATTGAGGCCAATAGTTTTAGAGTGATTTATCAAGTTATTATTATCAAATTTTTTATGCCTGTAAATTAAATTGTGCATTTGATACGCGCCTCTTTGTTCATCTGCACAATAAAGTCCATTTATGGCATTCAATGCCTCAATATGGTTCTCTCCAAGAATTATGTTTTTAAGAATTATTTTTGCCTTGTTTGTGTGCACATAATCCTCAATCAATTTTAAGTATATGTCTTTATGAAATTTCTTACAATATGGTGAATCATAGTCATTGTATATGATTATCGAGGTGTAAACATTCTTGTCGCCGATAATTATGCCGTCATTTAAATCTGTTTCAATAATTGATCTAGAACTGATGTTTGAGATTTCATTATCGTCATCCACAATTTTGTAATCTATGAAAAAAACTACGAATACTGTGAGAATAATAATAAAAATTATAAAGAGAATTATTGAAATTGCTTTGAAAAAATACATTTTATGTTCGTCGAACAATTTATTTTTTTTCATGAAACTAGTAAATATTACTATGTTTTCATTTATAAAAATTCGCAATTTAAAGTTTTCACGCCCGACATATAATCTTAAATTTTATAAGTGTTTTTTTACATTTATATTTTAAATGCATAAAATTAATATAAAAAAAATATTTTTAGTAATTATTTTTTTAGGTTTTTTATTTAATTTTATAGCTATTGGTTTTTCCATATTTTATTACAATTCTGCAGGACTTTTTGATGTAGTTATTGAAAAACAACCTTATGTTGAGAATGATGCGTATTATGTTGACTTGAAAATACAGAATCATGTTCAAGGTGGGCCACAAAAATACACTATAGATTTGGTTTATAAAGACAAAAATTTGCTTGTGAATACTGAAACCATCTACTGTCAGGATACATGCCATGTCAAACTCCCTATAAAGAAAGTTTTTTTTTCAAAATATGAAATAGAGGTTTACAGCAAGTATGTTGATAAATATTACAAAGATAAAACAAGTTTTTTCATTGATGCAGAAGGCAAGTATTCTCCAAATTATAATCTTGAAATCACTGAAGGATATTACATTGTAAATGGAAGTCTAAATTTTTATGGAAGTATCACCTCAAATAAAAACAGGTTATCTCAATATACTATTGAATTGTTTCCAAGAAGTTATCCGGATTTGAGAGAGCAGTTCACTTTAAGTTGTTACAATAAATGTGATTTTGAACACAAGATTTCGTCTGCAATTCTTTTAGACACTTATATTGTTAATGTTTATTCAGATTTAGGCGAGGTGCAAGATTCTTTTACAACTTCCTTTTACGAACCAAAAAAAAAGTTTAAAGAATATTTGAGAGTTAATGGAAGTTCAAAAATTGATGATTTCTTTTTGTACAACAATAAAAAGTCGAAAACAAATGCGAAAGTTAAGTTCAAGAAGAATAATCTTGAAGTCGCTCCAGAGCAAGTTGATGTTTACGGATTGTATGACCTTGATTTTGAAATCAATGATTCAACTGTAAAAAAAATTAAGGTTCCGAATTCTAGAGTTAATGATGTTTCAATCGGTTTTGAAAAGATTAATCCAAACCAAGTTAATCTTTTTAATACTGTTTCTGATGCTTTTGCAATCAATCCTAAATTTAACTTGGAAGCAGACAAGTATTATCTGACTTTCAAGGCGACAGGTATTGCACTTTTGAAGTGTCAAGATTATAATTTTACAACGCAAACCTGTTTTGGCGAGTACAAAAAGATACTC
>JBFHXM010000082.1:0-4562 GCA_041598975.1 Candidatus Woesearchaeota archaeon
GAAGCTCATACGATTATGAAAATGGAAAAATATATCTGAGTTTTGATAAAAGTAAATCTAATAAAGAAGATAGGTTTCAGACTGTTGTTCATGAAGTAATTCACATTGGAATTGAACAATTTATAATAAAATATAAAATAACCCATAATGAAAAAGAAAGAATTATTGATTTATTTTGTTCTATCGTATTTAAATTAAATGGCTATGAAATACAAAATAGGGGAGATAATAGAATTGATGAATTTATAATCTCAAATGATTTTAATGTTCCTAAAGCATTAGAGGAATATGTAAGAAAATATCCTCGTTAAAACTTACGCCTCGAGGTGCTTTCTTAAAAAATGCTTGAAATGCTGCCTCGCCCTTATATGTGCATCTTGGGTAAAGTCATACCCATGTAACATTTCCCTATCTTCTGTTGTGATAATAAGTATCCCTTCGTTTTTTTCAAACTCTAAAAGTTTCTCTATTATATCCTTTTGCGCCTCTTTCCATACCTTATCTCCTATATCGTACAACTCGTCTATGAAAATCCCTTTCTTCCCTTCCAAAACCAGTTTATTAAATACACTTGCATGAATAATCTCTTTTAATTTTTTGTCCATAAAAACCACCTCATTTAATGACATGATATGGATTTTGTAATTTATAAACTTGATGTTAAACAATTATCTCAAGAAAAGCAAAAGCAAAAGCAAAATAAAAAATATTTGTTCTGCTTAAAGCAAAAACAAACCAATAATGATGAAAATCACAAGGATTGCAAGACCGCTTCCAAGATAGATTGTAGTCTTGTCAATCTCTTTTCCAAGCAAAACTACTTCATCATCAGATGTTTCATTAGTTCCAGTAGTGTTTGTATCCTCAATAGGTTTGATAACAACTCCGCCACCATTTGTTTTACATTCTAACACTTTCAAAGTACTCTCTTCTTTAATGAAGCTTGTACCATAGTTGATTTTTTGAACAACAGTATAAGTTCCAGCTTCAAGTGTGCTCACATCCAAAATCAAGTTCTGCTGAACAATGTCGTCTACATCAAAATCAATATTATTTGAAGTCTTCTTAATGTTTGTTCCTTCAATTTCAGCACTAACTTTTACTTCCTTGTCATACTTACCAAGGTTTTGAAACTTGATGTATGTATACATTTCTTTGTCACACTGAACAACTGGAGGATTGATTGCAAAACTCTGTACAACAATCTTTGTCGCAGGTCTTACAACGTTAACTTCCTCAAGTTCAACTAGTTCTCCATCTTCATTTAATACTCTGATTTCTAATGTGTGTTCTCCGTCGTTTGCATCAACAGGAATATTGAATCTTAACTTAACTGTTTTTTCTTCACCAATATTCATGATGAAATTGTTTGTACTCTCATACAAATCGCTGTTTCCTGAATCAATATCAAAAATGTTTCCGTAAACTTTCACATTTCTATGTATTTTTGAACCTTGGTTCTTCAATGTTACTTCAACATCCATGTCGCTTCCAGGAGTAACTGTTGCAGGCATTTTTATATCCTTAACATAAATATCACCAACAACTTCAACTCTTAATGTGATTTTGTCAAGTTGCTTTCCACTTGAGGAAAACAATTCAATATCTCCAACATAAGTTCCAATTTGTTGGTCATCAGGAATAACAATCTCAACATCAACTTTTTCCTCATCTCTGTCAAACACATCTATAGGGTTAGGATCAAAAGTAATAGCACTTGAAAGCAAAATGCCATTTCCATCTTCATTTTCCAGATTGCCATCAAGTTCAAGTCTTAAATTTTCAACATCATAACTAGCATCGTTAACAATAATAATTTCGTAATCATTTACTGTTTCACCGGGTTCTCCAAAAATAGTCAAAACACCATTTTTAACATATAAACTATTTTGTTCAATAAATACATCATCATCATCTGATTCAGCAATAATCTTCAATGTGAATGTTTCTTTAACTCTTGTTGTAGCACCTTTTGGCAGGTATGAAACATCAACATCTCCTCTGTAATCATCAACATCCAGATTGGATGGAATGTCAAGAGTCAACTTGATTTTGTAAGTTTCATTTGGCCTTAATTCAAAATTTTTACCTTCATCTTGGTCAATTTCATAAGTTTCATCTCCAGGTTCACCGTTGATTTCAAAATCATCATCGTCGATGTCATCATCTTTTCCTCTAAAAAGAGTATCGAGATCAATCTCAATATCTAATAATGACACATTTCCATCATTTAAAAGATAGAAATTAGCACTTTCTGCAGAATCGTCTACATTGATAGTCATCTCTAAAAGAGTTCCTTCTTCAAAAGTAATTGATGGTGCAGCATTAACGCTAAGCATTGCAAAAACAATACTTAATAATACCCCAAACATTACCATAATTTTGCTTTTTTTCATTTTTTACTATTATATATAACAGCTTTATAAACATATAAACCTATTTTGTTACTAACTACCAGTAATTACTTATTTATAAATGTTGTGATTTGTTTAGAAAAGGTTGAAATTATGCTTTAAACCTTGCAAAACTCTAGAATTTAAAAATACGGCACAAAGCTTATAAACCTTAAAAACCATAAAATATAATATGGATGAAGAGATAAGACTAGGTAAGTATAAGCATTTTAAAGGGGGAGAGTACGAGGTTATCGGTGTTGCAAGACATACTGAAACTATGGAAAAACTAGTCATATACAAAAAACTCTATGAAGATGAGAAAGAGGGGGAGAACCTTCTTCTGGCAAGACCTATGGCATTGTTCCTTTCCATGAAAAATATTGACGGAAAGAAAGTACCAAGGTTCGAGTTTTTAGGCAAAAAGTAATAATTATAGTATTTCAATTATTTTCAATTAATAAATGCAATCAAAAACAGCAAACTGAACACAAAAACAACAGACAATGCATTCATCTTGAAAAAGTCATGCATTGCAGCTTTGAAAAAAGACTTTTTATCAATCTTATTCTCCAAATACAAATTCAAGTCAGCATAAGAGAGTGCATAATTGGAATAAAGCATGCTCGAAGGCAAATCATTCTGCTCCAGAAGTTCTTTGGAATATTCAAGATAAATATATGAAATTAAAGGAAAATCTCCATTTGTGTTAAAACCAAGCCTTGTTTGTGCAATATCAATAAGTTTTGAAGTGTAATTAACTTGATTATCTTCTTTAATACCAAATGAATTCAATATTGTATTAATCTTCCCGTTAAGTTCAAGACCTTGATAAATGCACAAATACTTATTTCCGAAATTATACAACTTCTTCTGTTCATTTACATCAGAATCCAGAACAAAAATTCCATACTTTTTCAAAAGTTCATTCTTGATGAAAATCTCATTATTGATTTTCAAGCATGCTTCTGTTATTTTTTCCTCGTCAAATGAAATCTCGCTACCTTCATGAGTTATAAAATCCTTCCACAAATTAACGGTATAATATCTCTCAACTGCAGCAGAATACTGGCCAATGTTCTTTCTTTTCCCTTTCTCCCTCAAATCTGAAAGTTCATTTTCCTCAGTTTCATTCTTGATAATCTCGTTTGCACTTTCATTAATTGTGACATTAATCTCAGTAATTTTTTCTTTGTCAATCTTTTTTAAAGTAACTATGTTCTTGTCTTCGAGCATCTCCCTTGCTTCAGAAATCCTGTCAAGAATAATGAGGTAAGCATAAAAATCATTTATGGTCATTATATTTTTTTTAAAATCTTCACTGCTGATATTTACATACTCAAGTGTAAGTTCTCTATTGAAATTTTCAATCTCTGAGTTCAGATTTTCAAAACTCATGTTTTTCTGATTTTCATAAATTATTCTATAGTTAATGTTTGAATTATAACAAAAACTCCCTCTGGAATAATAATTCTCATTTTCATTTGCAATTAAAGATGAGTTGAAACTTGTCTCTGCCTGTTTAAGATAAGGCTCAAGACTGCTGTTAATTTCTATGGAACTAACATTAATCTTGCTTCTCAAATCAAGACTTCTCTCACACAAATCCTCACTCAATTTTTTCATCATTTCCTGATATTTATTCTTGTTGAAAGGAGTTGGCTTGAACTCATACTCGTCTCCATTAAAATTATTGTAAGCTTCGATAATGTCAATAACTTTCACAACTTCAATATCCAAATCAGAAAATTTGCTTTCATTAACTTCACTAAAAACTGGAATCAAAACTTTAGAAAAATTCTCCTGACTTGCAAGAAGAACCTTTTCCTCAACACCGCCAACATTTCCAATAACTCCTCCCGAATTGAGTGAACCTGTAATCACACTTTTATCATCAAGCTTTTCCTTGTTCAAAGTTTTTGCAGTAAGTATTGCAATTGCACTGCTGGCACTTGGTCCTTTAAGAATTAAGGAAGAACCATCAAAACTATAATAAAAATCATAATTGTCACAATCTAAATCAAATAAGTTGCAGGCAATCTTTTGCGAATTAACAATGGAGATTTGTGTGTCTATCTCTTCAATGCTATTCAGATTCACATACACATTCCCTTCTCCAGATTTAACTTCTAGATACAAATCAATAATAGAGCCACTCACAATCTCGCC
>JBFHXM010000083.1:0-4506 GCA_041598975.1 Candidatus Woesearchaeota archaeon
AAGGAGGAAAGTCCGCACACTAACAAACAAGTCAAAGACAGAAATGGCTTAATACAGAAAACCCTCCAGGTATTTTGTTGTCAATGATATCAATTGAGACTAAAAATATCTGAATTGAAACACTTGACTTTAGTGCAAGGTCAGAATGACCGCTTAGACAAATCTTGAAATTTTCATTGTTATAATTTATTATAACGCCAAAGAAAATACAGAACGCGGCTTATAATGTCCTAATTTTCTTTTAAAAAAATCAAACAAAAAATCCAACTTTTCGAAATCTTTATAAAGCAATTTGAGTTATTTTTTACTAAACGATATTCTATTTAATAGAATAGAGTAACAATTAAATTATTATTAATTATAAAAATGGCAAAAAAAGAACACTTTAATGTTGTATTCATTGGTCACGTAGACCACGGAAAATCAACAACAGTAGGAAGAATGCTTTTCGACGGTGGAGCTGTTGGTGAGCAAGAAATGAGAAAGTTAAAAGATAAGGCTGCTGAACTAGGTAAAGCAGGATTCGAATTCGCATATGTTATGGACCACTTAAAGGAAGAACAGGAAAGAGGTGTAACTATTGACCTTGCACATAAAAAATTCGAAACAGACAAATACGAATATACAATTATCGATGCTCCAGGTCACGCAGACTTTATTAAAAACATGATTACAGGTGTGTCACAAGCTGATGCTGGTGTTTTAGTTGTAGCTGCAACTGATGGTGTAAACGAACAAACAAAAGAGCACGCTTACTTGTCCAAAACTTTCGGTATCGACCAATTGGTTGTTGCTGTAAACAAAATGGATATGGTTAAATACGATAAAGCTAGATTTGAAGAAGTTAAAACACAATTGGGCCAACTATTAAACCCTTTAGGATTCAAATCAGTTAGATACGTTCCTATCGCTTCCCTTATGGGAGACAATGTTGTAAAAAAAGGTGACAACATGTCATGGTGGGAAGGAGAAACTTTGCTTCAAATGCTTGACGGTTTCGAAGTAGGTGAAAAACCAACTACATTACCTTTAAGAATGCCTATCCAAGACGTATACGCAATTAAAGGTGTAGGTTTGGTTCCTGTAGGAAGAGTAGAAACTGGTATTTTAAGATCCAACACAAAAATCGTTGCAGTTCCTGGTAAATTGGGTACTGGTATGACTGGTGAATGTAAAGATATTGAAATGCACCACGAAAAAATTAGTGAAGCTCTACCTGGTTACAACGTAGGTTTCAACGCTAAAGGTTTCAACAAAGGAGACTTGGCAAAAGGAGACGTAATTGGCCTACCAAATGCACCTCCAACATTAGCTAGTGAATTCACTGGTCAAATGATTGTATTAAACCACCCAAGTGTTATCACTGTAGGTTACTCCCCTGTATTCCACATTCACACTGCTCAAGTATCATGTAGAATTACAGAAATCAGCAAAAAAATTGCTCCTACACAAGAAGATAAACCTGACTTTATTAGAAACGGAGATGCAGCTATTGTTAAGTTCATCCCTCTAAAACCAGTTGTAATCGAAAAAAGAGATGAAATCCCTCAATTGGCAAGATTCGCTATCAGGGACTCAGGAAAAACTGTTGCGGCAGGTCAATGTCTAGAAGTAGTTAAAAAAGACCTAAAAATCTAAAATTAACTCACATTTTTTATAAAAAATGAGTAAAGCAAGAATAAAATTAATTGGAGACAATATTAACCAAATCAACGATTTCGTTGCAAAAGTTAAAGATGTTGTCGATAAACTAGGAGTTGGAATCAGAGGTCCAATCCCTATGCCAACTAAAAAATTAAAAATAACAACAAGAAAATCTCCAGACGGTGAAGGAAAAGCTAGTTTTGAGAGATACCAAATGAGAATTCACAAAAGATTGATTGACATTGAAATCAACGAAAGAGTTCTTAGAAAAATCATGAAAATTGAAATCCCAAAAGGATTGAAAATCGAAATTAAATTAATTTAAATAATTAATTTCACTTTAACAACTATTAATTCTTAAAAAATTAAACAATAACAAAAAAAATCTAAAAATAAAATGTATATCATACACATAATAATAAGTCTTGCCAAACCCACTATTCAGTTTGTGGCAAAGTACTTTTTAAAATAAAATTAAACAGCCCTTCTATCAACTTCATAATAAGTAGGATATTGATGAATCTGTTCTCTTGGCAAACTTATACTTTCTTTTAAAATGTCACCTAAATCCCTTCTCAATTGATGTCCAAAAGGATTATTAGGAAAAAAAGTATGAACATTTACCTCCAAAGCACCACCCTCTCGAATCACCACTTCAGCTTTTTGAATATAATCTACATACGTACTATTATTTACAATACTCTTTAAAGCAATTTTAATTTTATCCCTATCCATTTTAATACCTTCTCAACTTAATCCTTTAAATATTTTTGCTGTCAATTAGTCAGACTTCACGAAGTAACTAGCTTCATTATTAGTTTTCGCTTTAATAAACTCAATAACATTATCAACTTGAGACTGCGTAACTTCCATATGCATCCTCAAATTACCACTATTATCATAATACTCTTTAGTAATCTGACCCATCTTCCTGAAAGGGCCATAAAAAGCACCAACATACATCCCCGGAACTTCAATCTCTAAAACAACCTTGTCAACAGAAATAGGCATAACCTTCTTCAAAAGCTTGATAACCTCCTCTGCTTGTCTTTCAAAACCAACATTAGGGTCAAAACTATACTTCAACTTACTAACCTCACTTTCAATCATGCTAGGAGTATACTTCATCTTGCTTGCAGGATTAACCGCATTCTCAACAATATAATTCACGACCTGCATCTTTTTCTCATCTCTAAGCTTATTCAAATAAGAAGTAGGTATCTGACACTCACCCTTAAGAAGAATCTCTTTAATAATAACTTCTTCATTATAAGTCTTAAAAACATCAAACAAAAGATTTGTAGAAGCAATATCTCCTTTCCTTTGGTCCTTAAAAATCTTCACATCAGCAACAACATCATAAACCGAAACCTCATTCGGCTTCTTTTTAAATTCATTTAATTTATCAAAATCTACCAAAACCTCAAACATCTCTCCTGCCTTCTTATACCTTACTTCAAAAGCATCATCCACATTAACCATAAACAAAAATTAAACAAGCATATATATAAACCTTTTTACTCCTACCAATACTTTTATCCAAACCAAGAAGGAGGATAACTCATATTCTGCAGATTACTCATAATTTCAGAAGACTCGCTCAATTCTTTATAATTTGTCGGAACGCCGTAATCAAGGAAACTTACAGTTAAAGTATCTGATGAAAGCAAATCATCCAAATCTATCTGGAACCTATCCACTTTAAGTCCTCCAGTAAGCCAGCTTGAAAAATTAAGCTGAGGAATAATCTCACATTCTTCACCACTAAACAAACCTTCTTCATAACAAACCTCCTCTTCAGGAATCTCAAAATACTTATCATAAATCAAATATCCTTCAATACTATAATTTCCAATAGTCAAATCAACCTCAAGTTCTTTCATGTTAGTCGAGTCGAAATTAACTACCTTTACAAGATCCTCATCCTCCTTATTAGTAAAAATAATGAAACCAGTCTCATATGAATTAGGGCCCCTTCCCATGCTAAACCTTCCAGCACTAGCGTCAACTATTTTTACATCAAGCCCAACAGTCTTCTCAGAAGGCATATACCTCTCCCCAAGTTTGATTTCTTCATCAAAATTAGGGTCAAGCCCCTCAATTAGAAGTTTTTTATGTCCAAACTTGAAAATCTCCAAAGTTCCAGGATTACAATTAATAGGAAGCCTAAACTTCAATTGAGTATTATTCCTGAAAATATAATCTCCATTCATCTCTGTATTTGTAATATAACATGTGGAAAGCCCCTTGCAATCAAAAGTAACTATTGCATCCTCAACACCTTTGATAGGGCCATCAAATTCTCTCTCACCATAATGAACAGGATCAGTAATATTCAAGTAAACATACCTTGAAATCATCTGTGAAGGGTCGCAAATCAAAGATTTTTGACTATCGAGCCTATTTCTAAGTTCATCTAAATTAACATCAATATCATAATTTTTAGCAAGAGGGGCATTATGAGCAATATTTGCTTCAACAACCAAATTAAACACAAAATTATCATTAGGTTCATCAGACTTAATCTCAAACATGACAGGATAAGTCAACTCATAAGTCGCAAGATAATACGTAATGAAAAAAGGTATGAAATTCAAAAACATCTCTGGCTTTGGGAACAAGTACACATTGCCAAGACTAGGCGTCAAACCAAAATACATTGGATGTATCGCACCTTCAAACTTCGGAGTAACCTTGTAATCACGATATTTCCTAAAAATGGACCTATCCTCATCAATAATCAAACTATTTTCAGACAAATAATCCTTTGTGTAAATGCCAACAAAACCTTGCGCAAAATCACTATCATCAAGACTAGGTGGCAAATCATACAATTTATAATTAGTATTTATAAACTGAATC
>JBFHXM010000084.1:0-4460 GCA_041598975.1 Candidatus Woesearchaeota archaeon
AATAAATTGTACACCATTCAAACCCAATAATTAAACCAAGAAACAAAGAAATCATACAATGATACTAAAAGAATTAAAAATAGAAAGAATCCAAGGAAAAGTAGGAAATAGAGGAGATTATGCTTTCGGCGTAAAAATCAACGATAAAGAATTCATATACCTGCTAACAAACTTTGAAAAGAAGTACGATCAAGAAGTTTGGGAAAACAACTTCAGCCATGGTTATCTAATGCAAATAAATGGGAGAAAAAACAAGTCCTATTCTCAATTACAGGAGTTTATGTCTTCAATCAGGATTGGGAAAAAGAGAAAGAATGTCCACTCTCAAGAACAAGTGAGACATATCAAAAATTAGAGAAACTTACACACAAGAAAGACATGAAAGGACTAGATAAACTATTAACAGAGATTATTTCCTAAGTTATAACCCTAGTAGCAAATTTTATAAAATCTCGTTGCATTACTAGTATATGAAAACTCCAAAACAAAAACTTACACAAATATTACTTACAGGAACATTTATTCTCACGCCAGTTTTTGGACTCACCGAAGATAACAAACCTTACATGAACCCGGAAATAGTCAAACAAATCGTGCTGCAAGAACTGCCTTTTGGAGAAAGGATGACTCCAGAAAAATTATACATTATAACAGATAATTTAAAAAAAAATGGGGAATACCAAGGAGAGGGACAATTTGGAATGTTTTATGAATCTTCAATTGCAGGACAAATAATAATGGGATATGCAGATTTTAATTCAAATGATAAGTTTGATGCAAAAGAACCTGTATTATTTAACATTATGACTGAACCAGGAAAATATACATTCATAAACCAAATGAATGGCGCAAAAAAAGAGGTATGGAAAAAAGAGAAAAAACAAAAAGAAGATGCTGTAAAAGACTTGATAAATGAAAATATTTTCGGAAAGAAGAAGAAAAAACAAGAATAACATTTGTTTCAACATATGAATCACAATAATTTCAATAAAATATTTTTATAAAAATAAAATTATTTAGCAGTAAGAGTAGCAAAACTAGATTTACAACTAGAAGGTGCAACTACTGCTAAACCTCTACCTGAAACCTCACTCTCTTTTACTACATAACCTGATTTCCCGCCATGTTCATATCTACATCCACTACTAAGAGTAGCAGTAAATGATGCACAACCGGCAACTGAAACTTCAAAAGTTTTAGGAAATTTTGATGCTGATTTATATGTATAAAAAGTAGGTCTACCACCATTAGTTTCACCATGATAAGTCATATCCATTGAATCCCCACTATTCTTTAAATATGTAGGACTAGACAAATCACTACAAGACCCTCCACCAGTAGGCCCCTTACCAGACTTATCTCCTACACCAGTATCACTATCTCCACAATAACTACCAGGAATTAAGATTGCTAAATGATGAGGTGAATGTTCAGCTCCCCCTTTCCATAAAAATCCATCTGAGGTTTCATATCTGCCTGCAGAACCAGCAGGATAAGTATGTCCTCCACCTGCAATCTCAGGTTTAGGGAATTCGATAGTTTCACCACAACTAATTTCTACTTCACAAGTACCATCCATACAATAATCATCACCATGCTTACTAAACCTATAAATAGTTCTTCCATCATCCATTGACATACCTGACTCTGTTTCACCATCAACAGTTACTATACAACTACCACAATCGCCTGTACCTAAACCATTTTCTTCATAAGCTAAAGTACTATTACCTATAAATTCTACTTGGTATGTAATTTTTACATCATAAATATTATAATCATTATTACTCCCTGTTACTAAATATAAATTATTTTGATACATCATTAAATTTACAATTGATCCCTCATCAACTTCACAAGCTTTTTGAAAATTTCCATCTTGCTTTTCATCATATTGTAACATAGAATTAGAAGCATTCCCTTTAAATAACATTCCTCTCCAAATCAAACTTAAATCACGATTAAAAATAGAATTATAAATTCCATCATCAAATTCAACATTATCAAAGCCACCACTCTCATATTTATACATATGTCTTCCAGAAATACCATAAATTATACTCTCATTAACACCCAGACCACTAAAAACTACATCTGTTTTAGTAACATTTTCCCAATTTGTACCATCAATAGTTTTAATTAATGTGCTTCTTCCATTAGATAAATCAGATGCGATAGCATAAAACTCACCATCATTAACTACCATCCCTGCAATTGAAGAGTATTTTGTATTATTATAAACTTCAACCCAGTTTTCACCTTCATAAGATCTAAAAATTTTCCCATTGTTTTTTGTACTAATATAAACATATTCATTAAAAACAACAATATCAGTAATATTACCATCAGTATAAGAAACTACATCAATACTATCACTATCAAAAGTTGCTAAAACTTTATTTCCACCAACATAAGTTAAATCATTAAAATCCTCAACCACAAATAAATCACCTATCTTATCAAGGTCTTCAATCTTACTACAACTAATATTATCTATACTAACATTAAAACCACACCATCTTTCATTACCATGACAACCTCCATAACAATCACAATTATACTCTCCCTCTGGACACGGCCCCACATCAGTAGTACCACTACATTCGCTCAAACACCAACTATTATTTGTAAAAACATTTTTTTCACCAGTAGCACAAGTACTAGGAGGCGTAATATAATCTCTAATATTACTAATATTACCATCATAAGAATCATCAACAACTGCTTGAGTTGAAAAATGGTCTATATCAACTTTAATAATATTAGAAAGCACATCAATTTGTCCCTCCTCATATACTTTCCAATTTCTATCTCTCAAACCAGCTTCTTGATAATAAGCAAACTTCAAATCAGCTTCATTAGTATGAGTATATAGATCTTCTTGATCATAATAAAATGTTAACTCTAAAGGAGGGTTAAATGTTGCCCCATCAGGATTTAATTCATAAACAACCTCACCCATTACATGAGTATATGGTGCAAGATATGAATCCTTATCTTTAATTTCTAAACTAATTTTCTCAACATTATTTCCATCAACCTTAGCAATTGTTCCTTTTTTAATTTTTAAATTATACTTTTTATCTGGAGAGACCAACAAATAATCATTTTTAACTTTCCCCTCCGCATCATATTTAATTTCAACATTATTAGAAATAGGCATGATTATATTAAAATTTTCAATAGAAACTTGTTTAGAATCATCTTCATAAGAAATAAGATAATTTGCATCAACAATCATACTTTTTTCATCATTAGACAATTTTAAATTTGTTGAAAGAACACCAAAATCAGCTTTATAACCAAAATATTCGTTTTCCTCTTCAAAAACTTCAACTTCAAACATCGCTTTTTCCATATCCTCTACACATTGCTTCACATAGAAATCAAGATACTCTTCAAATTCTTCCAAATCATCTCCATACTGAGATAAACCTTTCTCCAAATAATATTCCATACAATCTTCAACCAATTCTTTTACATTAGTAACTTCCAAAGAAGAAGACCCAGTAGGAACCTTATTGTCAACATCAGTTCCATTATTGGACATAGAAACCAGAAATATTGCTCCGATTAAAACTATCATTCCAATAATAATTAAAATGCTTAATTGTGATTTATTGGTACTTACCATTAGATAAACTACCAAAAAAAATATTTATAAATATTTGTATTATAAAGAAGTAATATTATCCCTCATAATTATCTTCAAAAACTACATCTGCCATGAATGAATACTTATACTGCTTATCAACCAAAAGCAAATCATAATTCTTGAAAATAGGTCCAAATCTATCCTTAATCTCATCAAAAAATTTAATCAATTCCTGTGAATTCTCACTTAAAACATAAATAATGTAATCATACTTTCCAAAACATTTGCTCGCCCAGATAACATTCTGATTCTCTTGCAAAAACCTATCAAAATCCTTATGTTTATCATAATACGAATAATTAAGCTTCAAAAGAATGGTTTCCATGCTCAAATTAAGCAAAGTATAATCAATGGCAGGCCTAAATTCTTTTATATATCCTGATGCAATAAGCTTTTTTATCTTATACCTAACCATGTCTGCACTAATTCCTATTCGATTGCCAAGTTCAACATTAGACAAATCTCCTTCCTCACTTAAAACTTTCATAATTTCAATATCATTAGAATCAATATTATACTCCTCATCTTTGCCAAGTTTGACAGGTTTGCCATTCCCAATCTCCTTCTTGAAAAACTTCGTAGGAAGAACCTCTGACTTCAAAGTATCAGTAAGCAAAAGGACCTCTTCAGCAGAAATAGATACATTCTTTATCAAAAAATAATAAACATCAAGGAGCTTAGATTCATCATCAACCATAATAGAAATTTCATAATTATACTTTCCTTTGTAAGAAATAACTGCATTTACAAAATTCGATTTCAGCAATCTTTCAATAAACTCTCTCTCATGCTCACTATTATTAAT
>JBFHXM010000085.1:0-4436 GCA_041598975.1 Candidatus Woesearchaeota archaeon
CTTGAACCAAGGCTCGTTTATAGTTGTACCACAAGTAGTAAATGCACTGAAAACTAAACTAAAATTAAATATAAATCCTATTAATAATACATATAATATTTTTTTAAATCCTGAGGCATTCATTTTTTATTAGATCGTTTTTAATGTTATCACAATATTTCAAATCATCTTCGTTAAATCTTTTTGCAATGTAGTAATTATCCTCACAAAAATCTATGTTTGCTTGATCCTCAAACTTATCACATAATGTAAGGTCATCGCTTAATACGACATCTTCTAACATTTGGCTTCTTTGGATTGTAGCAGTACATGCAGCAACTCTTGTTTCGTCTTCAATGTTAAAACACATTGTTTCATCTTGGTATGTTTGGGCTTTTGCATAGTAACATTCATCCCCTTCTTTTGAACAATCTCTTGCATCGATTTGGCATTTAGTAAATTCGCCCAAATCCTCTGCATTATCACAATCAATATCATATTCAACATCAGCCACATTCTTCTCTGAATTATCAACTATGATATTATCATTGTTATTAGAAACAATATCATTATTTTCAACTCCAGAAAGGAATAAATAATAAATACCTATAAGAAGGATTATTGAAAAACTAATTAAAAAAAAACTGTAATCTGAAATATGTGATTTTGCCATTTTTTAACCTAATTGAATTATTACATTTCCATCTGTACCACTCCTGATTACTTGCACGTCCAAAGTGTCCATCTTACTGTTTGCACTAGGATCAACATAATATGTGTTATCATCTTGATCTTCTATAATATCTCCAATAGTAATTACTTTGTTAAATGTAACTGGATTGTTGAAAACATAACTCGTAGTGTCGTCACCTTCATCATCACCAAAGATGCCTACTCTAACATCTTCTGCCCTATGCCAAATGCCATTTGCATCTGCCCATACCAAACCTGCAAAAAATAAGGTTATTGCCAAAAAACCGAAAATGATTCTTTTTTTCATAGTAAATTCCAATAAAAATTATTTATATTCATTTGTAACTACTATAGTATATAATAATTAAAAATAAATAAGAAAAAAAATTTAAAAAAATGAAAAGTTAATTAGTTATAACTAAGTTTTTCTCAGCAGTAATAAGATTTATTTCAAGTTCGTTTATAACAGAGTCTGAATTTGAATCAATGTAATATGAACTATTGTCTTGATCTTCTATAATGTCTCCTGCAATAATTTTTTCATTAAAAGTAGCTGGATTGTCGAAAATATAACTCGTAGTGTCGTCACCCTCATCATCACCAAAAGTGCCTCCACGAACGTCTTCTGCTCTATGCGAAACCCAGTTCGCATCTGCCCATACTAAACTTGTAAAAAATACAATAACAAACAGAAAACTTAATAAAATTCCTTTTTTCATAATTAAATTCTAATAAAAATAATTTATAACCATTTGTAACCACTATGTTATTTGAATGTTATAAAACTTTGATTTTTTTGTTTTTTGATTTCAAACCTGAAACTATTTCAATTCTAATTTTATACTCTTTTTTGAATAATTTTATTAGTTCCTCATTTGCCTTATTATTGTCGGGAACACGGTGCAAGAAAACCTCAAACTTTGATGAATTTTTATTCCATAAAATCTCTGATTTGGAAGAGTTTGGTTTAGCCTTAACAAAAAAAATGTTTCCAGATTTTAATTCAGGAATTTCAATTTTCATTTCTTTTTTTTCTTTTGAACTGGAGGCAAATTTTCATATACAATTGTCAATTTTGGTTTTGTTGTTTTTAATTTTAGTTCTTTACATTCTCCTGCAATTGAAAATGTGCCATCGTATGTGAAACTACTATTGAAATTTTTTATATCTATAGTTGCATTTTCAAATTCGTGATTTAGCTGATCACTTATTTTTATCAAACCCTCGCCCATATCCAAAGAGATGTTTTCAAAGTATAAATTTAATTTTGTTTTCTTAACAGATCTTAGCGTAAAATCCCTGCCATTAAGCTTAACAACATTATTTCCATAATTTATTTCATTTCCAGTTCCCTTAACCATAATACTCCTATTTTCAAGAAATATATTTCCCGAAAAATTACTTATGTCTATTTGTGTTGCTTGCGAATTAAAATTTCCGTCAGGTGTTTTCAAGAAGAATTCTGAAGAATACAAACTCAAATCTCCAACATATTTCTTATCAAAAGTGTTAAGGTCACCAATTATACTAATCTTCTCAATAGGTTCCTCTCCATTAAAGGAAAATGTTATATTTTTAAGCAAAAAAAACAACAATAGCAATAACAATAAAACAACCACTGCAATATGTATATACTTGTAATTAAAACCCTCAGAATCTTCCTGGCCAGAACTTCTTGCTGCAGCCCTTCTAGGTTTTTTTTTTGCAGGCGAATCTTCATACAAATCGTCACTTAAAACATCATAACCCATAACTATACTATTAATATAAAACTTTATAAACTTTACTTATAATTACATTATTAAGAATTTTAAAAAAATATTTGCACTAATGAAAATGCGGGAGAGAAATCAAGGATATGTTGAATTTGACGAAGACGATAGAATTGTTTTTAATGAAGAAACAGAGCCCGTAAAAAGAAGAAGGCCAATTAGGAAAAAAAGGCCAGCACAAATGAAAAAGAAGCACAAGTTTCTGTTAATCCTGATTGTTATTTTAATACTTTATTTTTCTTATGACTACATAATGATGTATCTTCAAAGCTTGTTGCAACAAAATCCAACAATATACAAATATTATCTTTACTTAGAGAATGAGATAAAGAATAATACATTGAAAGGAGTCTTCTTTGTCGCAATTCTTGGCTCTCTTTTCTTTTTGGTGCTTCCTTCTGAGGCTATTTTTGTGTATTATCTAACCTCTACTTCATATAATCCATTATTCATTATACTTTTAATGGTTACAGGAAATGTTTTGGGACTTGTTTTCAATTACATATTTGGATGGTTGGTAGGAGAAAAAATTTTGAAAATAATGTTTAGAAAAAATTTTGAAAATTACAAAAACAAAGTTAACAATTATGGTGGCTATGTGCTACTTTTTGGAAACATCCTCCCTGGACCAGTTGAGGTTTTAGTGGTTTTTTTTGGCGGTTTCAAGTACAAATTCAAATCATTTTTAGTACTAAGTGCTTACGGAAGGTTAATAAAATACGGCATAATTTTCGCGATGTTCCTGTTTTTTGGAGACACCATCTTGTATTATTATAATGACTTTACAGCATATTTTTCAAATCTAAAATTCTGATTTGAGCAATTAATCAAAATGAAACTTGAAAAAATTAAAAAAAAAGACTGGGAAAAAATAAAGTCAATTTTTTTTCGTTATACTCTTGTCTTAATTTTAGTTTTCATAATAACACACTTCCTTTTTTCAAAAAGTTTGGAATATGTTTTAAGTTGGGCTGCCTTCTTATATACGCGGATTTTTTTTGACACACAATTTGCAAATCAAATCATTCTGTATAATAATCATGAACTTATTATTGTAAGTGCTTGTCTTGGCCTTTCAAATTACATACTTTTCACAATACTTTTTTTCTCAATTCAAGAGGATATAAAAAAATTGTTTAAAACTTTTTTAATATGCTGCGGGATTTTCACCTTGTTAAACTATATTAGAATAATATTTTTAATGACGACATTAATATTATATGGACATTCAACATTTAGTCCAGTTCATTTATTTTTTGAATATTTTCTCAATGCAATCATCACCGCAGGAACTTTCATTTTTGTTTACAAATACATGAAAATTGTTAAAAAACCTTTTGTTGATGATTTAAAATATCTTGTATCTGTCCAAATTGAAAGTTACAGAAAAAAGAAAAAAAGATGAGAAGAAAATAAAATTAATATTTTTCAAAATAAATGTTTTCAGGATTTATTCCTAGTTCAATTAATCTTGTTTTGACATTTTCAATCATAATTGGCAAACCACATATGAACACATTGCTATTTAATAAATCAAGATTTTCCAGATTATCTTGAACATATCCTTTTCTTCCAAAATAATTCTCTGAGGGTTTAGATGCCACAGGCCTAAATTTGAAATTTGGATTTTTCTCCTCTAGTTTCTCAAATTCGCCTTTGAACAATATTTCATTTTCATAACTTGTTCCTGTAATTAAAGTAATGTGTACCTCTTTTTGTTGTTCTAATAAATATTTTATCATACTCCTCAAAGGTGCAACTCCTGTACCAGTACCTACAAAGATCAATTCACTAGAATCTGATTTATCCAATGTGAACAAACCAAAAGGGCCTTTGAAAGTTAGTTCATCGCCAATGTTTTTTTCAAATAATTTAGGAGTGAAATTGCCGTCATCAACAAGTTTTATGCATAATTCTATTTCATAACTTTCTTTAGGAGAAGAACATATGGAATAAGGTTTTACGTATTTGATGCCATCATTAATTATCTCA
>JBFHXM010000086.1:0-4394 GCA_041598975.1 Candidatus Woesearchaeota archaeon
CTTATAAACTTTTTCAAAATTACTACTTATAAATGGCAAAGTGTGATTTGTTTGTTCACCTTATCGTAAATTATAAGAAAAATTTATAAAAGTTTTTTATAAGAATTATTTAGATATGAAATATATAATTTTTTTAGGAGATGGAATGGCAGATGAACCCGAAACATGTGAAAATGGTTTAACACCATTGATGGTTGCTGAGACTCCAAATATTGATTCTTTAATTAAAAAAAGCAAGTGTGGAAGTTTAGTTACTATTCCTTTTGACATGCCTGCAGGAAGTTCTGTTGCTAATATGTCTATTTTGGGTTATGATGTTTATGATTGTTATGAAGGCAGGGGCGTTTTGGAAGCTGCAAATTTAGGCATACCTATTTATGAAGATGAAGTTGGGATTAGATGTAATTTGATTACTATAAAAGAAGGGAGAATAAAAAACCATTCTGCTGGACATATTTCTTCAGAAGAAGCAAAAGTTTTGATAGAATATTTGGAGGAGCATCTAGGAGATGAATTTGTGAAGTTTTATCCAGGGATTAGTTTTAGAAATGTTTTAGTTATGAAAAATGGCTCTAAAGAAGTTACTTTAACTCCACCACATGATGTTCCAGGCGTAGATTTTATGACAGTTATGCCTAAGCAAAAAAGTGAAGAAGGATATGAAACTGCTCAAATACTTAGAAACTTGATTTTAAAATCACAAGAGTTATTAAAGAATCATCCAATTAATCAAAAAAGAATTGCTATGGGAAAAGACCCTGCTAATTCAATCTGGTTTTATTCTATTGGACATAAACCAAAAATTAGTAAGTTTGAGGATAAATACAAAATGAAAGCGGCAATAATATCTGCGGTTGATTTGATAAATGGAATTGGAGTTTATGCGGGAATGGATGTCATTAAAGTTAATGGAGCAACGGGCCTTTATGATACTAATTATGAGGGCAAAGCTGATGCATGCATTGAAGCTTTGAAAACACATGATTTAGTTTATGTTCATGTTGAGGCAAGTGATGAAGCAGGACATGAAGGAGATTTTGATTTGAAAGTTAAAACTATTGAATATTTTGACCAAAGGTTAATTGGTAGATTTTTATCAAAAGTGAATGAAATAGATGATTATGTGAAGATTGCAGTTTTGCCTGACCATCCAACACCTGTTGAATCAAAAATACATACTCGAAAACCTGTGCCTTTTTTTATCACTCAAGTTAGTGGTGAGTCAGATGGTATTAGCAGATACGATGAAATATCTATTAGAAGTGGATCTTATGGCAAAGTTGAAGGAAAAGATTTTTTAAATGTTTTTTTTGATATAAAGTTAGAATAAAATTATTTATTATGAAAATCTCTTATCATATCCCATATATCATTTGAATCTTTTCTAGATTCAATACTACTAATTAATTCAGGATTTGGTTGATATAGATTAGGATGTTTAATGTTTGTTTTAGGAAATCTTTCTGGCGTTAAATTAAAAACTTCTATAAGATATTGTTTGTATGTTAATAAATCGAGATTGGACCATCCATCTAAATAGTTAAGATATAATTGAAATAATGCCTTAGGAAAATTATTGTTTGCCATATCATTTTCTAAGAGTAAAGCAAGACCAAAAACTCTTTGCGTGGCTCTTTGCTCTAATTGTTCTTTCCCACAAATTTGCTGCATTTTGTTAAAATAAGATTCAAATCTCGGGTCAAATCTATATGGAAATAAAAAATGTTTTGTATTTGCAAATATTTCAATTGGAGGTGTAAATGTGCCTTTCATGTGTGAATGTAATATATAACTTAAGTAAAATATATAAAGTTTTGCTACTTTCTGATAGTATACTTATAAATAATATAAAATGAGTTCTTTCGATAACGAAACTAAATTTAGAATTAGAGAAGCATCTGATATAGTGCAAGTTATTGGAGAAGTTGTTGAATTAAAGAAGAAAGGTGCGAGGTTTTTTGGATTATGTCCGTTTCATGAAGAGAAAACACCTTCTTTTAATGTTAATCCCTCTGGACAGTTTTTTCATTGTTTTGGTTGTGGTGAGGGAGGAGATGTTTTTTCTTTCTATGAAAAATATCATAGAATGAGTTTTAGAGAAGCTTTAGAAGAATTAGGAAATATGTGTGGGATTGTTCCTCATATGACTCCTGCCCAAAAAGAGAGATTAAAACTTGAGGATAAATTGTTTAGTGCTAATATTCGTGCAAATTTTTATTTTATAGAACAACTTTATTCAAATTCAAAAGCCATGCAATATCTTCTAAATAGAGGAATTGATGAAGACGCTATTAGAAGATGGGAGCTTGGATTTGCACCTGATTCATGGGTTGGATTACTAAATGAATTTGAAAAGAGGCAATATGATATAAAAAATGGTCTGGAAGCTGGTCTTTTTGTGAATGGCGAGAGAGGGCCTCGTGATTTTTTCAAGAATAAAATCATGTTTCCTATTAGAAATGAAAGAGGAAAAATTGTTGGATTTGGAGGTAGAGTTTTAGATGATTCCAAACCTAAGTATCTAAATACTTCTGAGACTATTATTTATGACAAATCACAAATTCTTTATGGTCTTGACATGGCTCTTGAAGAGATTAAAAGCAATAAACAAAAAAAGATTTACATTGTTGAGGGATATTTTGATGTTATTACTTTGCATGAAGCAGGTATAAAAAATGTCGTAGCTACTTGCGGTTCTGCATTTACTAGGGAACATCTTTTGAAATTGGGCAAGTATGTTGAAGAAATAGTATTTTGTTTTGATGGTGATGAGAAAGGTATTGAGTCTGCTATTAAGTATGGAAAGGAAGCCATGAATGAAGGGATTCCAATTAGCATAGTTGGATTTGAACCTGGTGAGGACCCAGATAGTTATGTTCAAAAATATGGTGTTGAGAATTTTAGAGAATTAAAAGAACATAGTTTGCTAGATTTTATTTTTGAATATGGAAATTTTGAAGTAAGTTCCAATCCAGATAAAACCACTAATAGAGTTATTAATGATTTGTTTCCTATCGTAGATTGTGCAATAAGCGTGCAACAAAGGTCACTTTGGCTTTCTGGAATTGCTGAGAAGATAGGGGTAAAACCTGAAGCAACGCATAGCGACTATAGTTTTTACATGCAACGAAATTTAAAATCTGAAACTGAATCACAAATTGAGAATCAGTTTTTTAGTTTCTTGGCAATGTATCCCGCACACAGAAATGTTGCAAGCAGAGTTTACAATCCAGAAGATTTTTCTTCTGAGTTTTACGGACATTTTTTTAATTTTCTTTGCAGAACTGAGAATGAAGAAAATTTGCTCACCTCAACTAATGGTAATTACACTTGCAATACTCCTTTGTTTGGAAACGCGTCTCGAAGCAATTTAATTCATAGCTTTAAAAAATATCTTGAGGTTAGAGACATTGTAATTAACCAATTCCAACTTGATTCTTTAGAAGGGATATTGACAGGTAAAGTTAATGTGGATGTTTCTATTATTGATGATATGAGACTTGAAGTATTGTCTAATAGGTTGAAGGGAATGGAGACTGAACTTTTAGAATATGGCCCAGTTATTAATGATGAATATTTTGAAAAAGCAGAAATGTATGAAAGTACATTGCAACAATTCCAAGTTTTGAAAAGGCAATTGGGGGTTAATGGAGTATGAGTAATCTAGTTAGCAAAGAAAAAATTGCAATTAAAGATATTCCAAATGAGAAAATAGTTGAAAGATTATTGCTTCAAGGTTTTGGATTACAGGAAGAGATTAAACAAAGTGATTTGGAGATTCTTAACAGATTGGCAAGTATTGATATTTATCCTGGTGACAGATTTATTCCTACACATCATTCAAGTCAACATCGACAGTATATAGCTTCTAGAGTTCCTGAGAATGGAGGGAAAAGAAAGAAAATCCATAAGTATTTAAGAGAAAATTTAGGTTTTAACACTTCTAGGAAAGGAAATTCAAAAACTGACTCTGAATTGCTTTGTGATTTAGAGGGTGAACTTAAGATTAAATTTCCTCTTGAAGAGATTAAACAACGTATTAAGGAGAAAAAACCTTTCCCTAAAAGAAGGGAGATGGAAAATGATGTGCCCCATTTTAGAAATTATTATCATAGGATTCATAATTTAAGAGTAAGAGGACAACCTACAAAACTTCCAGACATAAGACAAGTTTTAAATTCGCTTCATCCTGAGTATCCTTTTCTTGCCACAATAGTTACTGGCATAGTTGCACCTCAAGATATAAGTGAAGAAAAAGCAGCACAGATATTGCAAAGCAAAAGAGATAAGAAAGGGTATATTACTTCCTCGGACATAAAAAAATTACATGACGGAATTTTTTGGCGTTGGCTTATGACATATGACAATTACATGTATCAGAAAGAACTTAATCC
>JBFHXM010000087.1:0-4319 GCA_041598975.1 Candidatus Woesearchaeota archaeon
TTAACAGTTTTTTTAACCATACTAAAATAATTTCTATTTTATTTATAAAGATTTATATTAATAAAAAGTATATAAATAAAAACTTAACCCCTGCCTATTCCTTTGTAAATTATGCCTTGTTTTCTTAAATCAACTTTATTTAAACAATTTCTACCATCAATAACAATTTTCACGCTCCGCCAATTTTGAATATTCAAAAACTCATCATGATTTGTTGCAACAACTACTGCTTTAACATTACTTAAAACGTAATCCAAACCTACATTCTCATTATCAATATAAGGGTCATAAACAATCAAATTTGCTCCAAGTTTTTCCAATTCTTTCCTAATAATTAAAGCAGGACTCTCTCTTAAATCACCAACATTTGCTTTATAAGACAAACCCAAAAGGCCTATTTTTGTTCCTTTTACTGACAAACCTATTTCATTTAATGAAAACAAAAGTTTCTCAATAGTATAATGGGGCATCGAATTATTAACTTCTCTTGCAATCTTCAAAAATATATGATTAAAACCAATGTCTCTTGCTTTCTCAATCAAATAATAAGGATCAACAGGAATACAATGTCCTCCAACCCCGCAACCGGGGAAATGTGGCATAAATGCAAAAGGCTTGTTTGCAGCACCATTAATTACTTCCACTATATCAAGCCCAAGCAAATCAAAAGATTTTGCAAGCTCATTCACATAAGCAATATTAATGTCCCTAAAAGTATTTTCAACAATTTTTGTTGCCTCTGCTGTTTTCAAAGAAGACATTTCATTAATTTCAGCATCAACAATAGACCTATAAAAATCTGCTGCACGTTTGGTTCCAACAACAGAAGTTCCTCCAATATTTCTAGGAATATTAGAAACATTATACTTTTTATTACCTGGATCAATTCTCTCAGGACAATGAATCAAATCAAAATCTTTTCCCCCTTCCATCCCCGTACTTTCCAAAACTGGCAAAACAACTTCTTCACAAACGCCCGGATTAACAGTAGATTCCAAAACAACAATCTGGCCTTTCTTCAAATAAGGCAAAACTGCTTCACTTGCCCCCTTTACATAACTCAAATCTGGCAACTTACTCTCATTAATAGGTGTTGGAACTGCAATAATAACTATATCTGAATCTCTTACATCATCAAAACTACTAGATACATTATCTTTTACTAACTTAATTTCTTCAGAACTTACATCTTCAACAGGAGAAAACCCATTTTTTATTTTTTCAATTTTTTTCTTGTCAAGATCAACACCAACTACCTCATATCCCTTACTAGCAATCAAACAAACCAAAGGCAAACCAACATAACCCAAACCAATAATACTAACTTTTTCCATTTTAAATAAAAAAATTCTCTTCCAAATAATTTATAACTTTTGTCACACTCTCTTCCACAGTTTCTAAATCTGTCCTAAGTTCAATTTCAGGATTTTCTGGCGGTTCATAAGGGGCAGAAATGCCAGTAAAATTAGGAATATAACCTTCCCTAGCCCTCTTATAAAGTCCCTTAACATCCCTTTGTTCACAAACTTCAATTGGTGCATTCACAAAAACTTCAATAAAATTAGTAACATTATCTCGTAAAATTTGCCTCATCTCCCTATATGGAGAAATAAAAGCTGAAACAACTGCCACATTATTTCTACTGAGAAGTTCAGCTACAAAAGTAATACGTCTAATATTTTCAAACCTATCTTCTTTTGAAAAACTCAAATTTTTAGTTAAGTGTTCTCTCACAATATCACCATCAAGTCTTTCCAGACAATTATTTCTTTTTGTTTTTAAAAACTCAAAAACAGCATCAGCAACAGTAGTCTTTCCAGCACCAGAAAAACCAGTAAACCATAAAACAAAACCTTTTTCTTGAAATTTACTTTGAGAAAAAGGTGCCAAACAAACTTCGGAAGTAACTACAACCCCTTTATTATTTTCTTTATTCTCTCCTTGCATTCTTCACAGCCTCCAAAACCTTTCCTTTATTATAACCATTAGTACCAATAAAACCATGCTTCATCTTTCTACTCTTTAAATCATAAACTGGTTCATCACCATTCACATCATAAACATCGCCACCTGCTTCCTTCAAGATTACATGGGAAGCACAATCATCCCAAATCCCCATTTTAGATGTAGTATATGCACAAATCTCAGCTCGACCTTCTGCAATTGCACCAAACTTAACTCCTACACTTCCCATAAGCTCAAACTTAGTAATGCCAAGTCCAAAAGAAAGTTTTTTATCCTCTTCTCTAAAATGATTCCTACTTCTAACCATTTTAAAATTTGAAACATCTTCAACATCAGAAACACAAAGTTTGACAGGCTTAGCATCCCCGACAATAAGATAAGAACCTTTCCCTTTCTCAGCAACATACATCTTATCAATTGCAGGTGCATAAACCCCACCAATAATAGGAATGCCATCCTCAATCAAACCAACCATAATTGAAAACTCTCCAGTTTTCTGAATAAAATCCATAGTTCCATCAAGAGGATCCACAATCCAAACTCTTTTCTTAAAATAAACATCTTCATCATTTGGAGTTTCTTCAGTAATAATGCCATCATTTGGAAATTCTTTTTGTAAAGTTTCGACAATAATTTTTTCAGAAAGCAAATCTGCTTTTGTCAATGGAGAATCATCCTCTTTAATCTCATGAGTAAAATCAGAATTATAAATTTCTAAAATTTTTTCACCAACTTCTTTTAAAAGAAAAATTAAAACATTTATTTCTTTTGAAAAATCATTCATAATAATAAGAAAAACTAAACTTTATATAAATATTTTGAAAACCAAAAATTTATATATAAACCAAATAAAAATTTATACTTATATGAATAAACAAGATTTAATAACAGTATTTGGAGGTACAGGACTTCTTGGAGGAGCAATTGCAAAAAGATTGCAGGAACAAGGATACACGAACATAGAAACACCAAGCAGAAGAAATGGAAATTTCAACCTACTCAATCAAAATCAAGTTGAAGAATATTTCAAAGAAAAAAAACCAAAATATGTATTTATGACAGCAGGACTAGTGGGAGGCATCAAGGCAAATAATGAAAGAAGTGCCGATTTCCTTACACAAAACATGTTAATGATATTATACGTACTTGAATCAATAAGAAAACACTCTCTTGAAACAAAACTATTATTTACAGGTTCAACATGCATATACCCAAGAGAAAATCCCCAACCAATAAACGAAGAAAGATTGCTTGCAGGAGAACTTGAAGAAACTAACAAAGGATACGCAATGGCAAAAATCTCAGGAATTGTTGCATGTGAATTATACAAAAAACAATATGGAATAAATTCAATTTGTGTAATGCCAACAAACCTTTACGGACCTGACGATAACTATGACCTTGAAAGCGGACATTTTCTTGCAGCGGTAACAAAAAAGTTTGTAGATGCAAAAAAAAATGGTACTCAATTAACATTTTGGGGGACAGGCAAACCAAGAAGAGAAGCTCTTTATTCAGAAGATTGTGCTGATGCATGCATATACTTAATGAAAAATTACAATGATTCACAAATAATAAACATTGGAACTGGGTTTGACAATTCAATAAAAGAATACACTCAAATTTTAAGTAAATTATTAGAAATAACAGATGAAATAAACTGGGATACAACAAAACCTGATGGAACATTTGAAAAAAGAACTGACATAACAAGATTAAAGCAAATCATGCCCCACTACAATCCAAGGTCATTTGAAGAAGGAGTTAAAGAAGTACTTGAAAAAGATTTTGAAATCCAAACTCAAGAAATACGAAATATTATAAAACAATAAAAAATAAAATAAAATATGAATAAAATAAAAAAATACTTTGTACAAAACAGAACAATCAGTTGCAAATTATTAAATCTTATCCCAGAAAGGATGACAAATAATTTTGTCACAAAAAGCATTGAATATAAAAAAGACTTCAAAAAAATAATTTCACACATTGAAAAAAACAAAATAAACCTAGTCTTAGACATAGGTGCAAATTTAGGACATTACAGTGAGTCCCTAAGAGCATTTGGATATAAAAAAAAAATAATACAATTTGAACCTATAACAACTTTATACAACAACTTGTTAAAAAAATTCAACAAAGATAAATTAATAACCTCATATAATTACGCAATAGGTGATAAAAACACTACAGAAACTATAAATATTGCAAACAATTTAGGAAGTTCAAGCTCAATTCTACAACCAAAACAAGTAAAAAAAGAGTTTCCAAATATCAAATTTGAAAAAAAACAGGAAATAAAAGTTAAGAAACTAGACACAATTTTCAAGGAAATAACAAAATCAAACAACAAA
>JBFHXM010000088.1:0-4281 GCA_041598975.1 Candidatus Woesearchaeota archaeon
AGAAAACCTTATGTAAATGAAGCGGCTATGATTTTAACTTCAGTTCAATATAGTACTATTAGAACACAAGGTAGTGTTGTTGGTATGATTGTTGGAGGTTATGATGAAAAAGATGGTATTTCATTACATGATTTAGGACCTGATGGGAGTATTATTCCTAATGAAGGTTATGTAACTTCAGGAAGTGGAAGTATTTATGTCGATGGTATTTTAAATACTGAATATAAACCAAATATGTCACAAAAAGATGCTTTAGTTTTAATTGAAAAATGTTTTAAAGCAGCTTTTAGAAATGATACAGCAAGTGGTGGGGGTTTTATTGCTAAAGTTGTTACAAAAGACGGTATTGAAATCGTTGATAGAAAAATTGTAAAAACTGAACTTGTTAATGAGTAAATTGAAAATGGCTATACAAATTAAAAATAATGTAGAGAACAAGTTGCTTGGTAGGAAAGAGATTTTTGCTGTTATGAATAATGACGGCGGGACTCCTAAAAGGGCTGAAGTTAGAAAGGCACTTGCTAAGCAATTAAAAGTTGATGAAAAGCTTGTTGTTGTGAACAAGGTTACCAGTTATTATGGTAACACAGAGCTTAATGTGAAAGCAAAAGTGTATGATAATGAGAAATCATTGAACACTAATGCAAGACCTCACATGAGAAAAAGAAATGCAGTTGTTGAAGAAGTAGTGGAAGAAACAGAAGAAGCTGCTCCAGCTCCTGCTGCAGAAGAAAAGGCAGAGGAGGTTCCAGCAGAGGAACCTGCTACAGAGGAGGAGAAAAAAGATGAGTAGATACAAACACCCTAACAGGAAACAGAAACTGATTAAAGCTAAAAGGAATACTAAATGGGCTCCTGTTTTTGCAGTTTTGAAAAAGTTTGGTAAGGGGAAGAGAGTTCATCCTTCACATCTGGGGATGAAACGATCCTGGAGAAGAAATAAGTTAAAAGTTTAATTTTGGTTTCTTTTTCGTTATTTTTAGGATAAATGTAGCGCCGCTACTATTTACCTAAAAATGCCTCAAATTAACGCAAAATTAATTCTTTTAATTTTATGTTAGTTTATGTTTTAAAATTATTTTTTTCAACTAGAGTTGTTTTGAGGTTTGTTGTTGTTTTATATTTGTGTTTTTCTTTTAATTTGTTATTTGTTCTTGCCGTATTTGGAGTTGATTATGTATTCGTTTATGAAGTTTGTAATTTTCACTTCAAGCTTGTATTTGTATTTTGTTACATTTACTTCAACTATTACATGAAAGTAGTCCTTGTCTATTTTTTCTATCTTGAAGAATAAATTGTTTATCTCATTGAAATTTTCAGAGAGTTTTTTTATTAATTCTGTTCTAATGTTTTCATAGTCTTTTTTATATGAGTTATTTAAAAATAAGTCCACTTTTATTTTTTTTAATGAGCCTTTTGTATAATTTACAATTTCTTTATTGTATACCACAGTGTTTGGAATATATATGAAATCAGATTGCTCTGTTTTAAGTTCTACATGTTTAAGAGTTATATCGTTCACAATTCCTTTGTAATCACCAATTTTTACATAATCTTTTAGTCTTAATTCATTTGAAAACATTATAACAATACCACTTATAAAGTTTGAAAGATAGTCCTTGGAAATCAAAACAATTGCTACTGCGATAATACTAATTGTTGTTAAAAACTCCTTTATGTTCATTACAAATTTGTGAAAGAACATCAATATGAATAAAATATGGTTTAAAGCAAATGAGACCCTGTTTATTCCTAGTATGAAATTGTCAAAGTGATCTTTTGGAAGTTTGTTTCTTCGTAAGTAAATGTAAATGATTGTTAATCTTCCATAGTTGAATATTAGATTTAACATTATGTAAAATATTAAGACATCAACTATTTTTATTATGAAAAAGTCCTGCGTGAACAACTCCAAATGTTGAATCCTGAAAATGTAAAGTAAAACAACTATTATCAGTTTTAAATAGAATGAAATAAATCTTCTTGGTTGAATGATGCTTAAAATAAAATCTTTGATTTTTCCCATAGAGATATAGAGGCCGAGATCTGTTTAATAACTTTGGCATCTATTGTGTAGAAGTTACGTTGGTTTTAGAATCTTTTTACGGCATCAAAGATTTTCTTTGTGTCTGTTTCATGAACAATCTCTTTTCTAAGTTCTTTTGCACCTTCGATTCCTTTAAAGAACCACATTGATTGTTGCCGAATTTTTAGATCTTTTCTGTAAAAGTCTTTTTTTTCTAGTTTTTTTATGTATTCTGCAAAAAGTTTTTTTTGTATGTATTTTTGGTTGTGTTTTAATTTTTCTTTTGTTTTGTTGTAGTGATTGAATCTTTTGAATATAAAAGGATTTCCTATTGCTGCTCGTCCTATCATAAGTCCTTGCGCGTGTGTGCCAAGATATGCGTCTATGTCTTCTTCTTCCCTTATATCGCCGTTTCCGATTATTGGTATTTTTGTGTTTTCATATATCTCTTTTATTATGTTCCAGTCGGCTTTTCCTGAGTATTTCTGTTTTTTTGTTCTTCCATGAACGGTTATGAAATCTATGTTGTTGTCTTCAAGCTCTTTTACTGTTTCCTTGTAGTTTGGCGAGTTGTAGCCTATTCTGATTTTCGCACTTACGGGAAGGTTTGTGTTTTTTATTAGTGTTGCTGCAATTTGTCCCATCTTTTTTGGGTCTTTTAGAAGAGAAGAGCCTGCGTTGTTCCCCACAACATTGTTTGAAGGGCATCCAAAGTTTATGTCGATTATGTCTGCCTCGTCTTCCACTAGTTTTACTGCTTTTGCAAATGAGTTTAGGTTTGAGCCGAAAAGCTGAACAGAGTTTATTTTCAGGTCCCCTCGTTCGTATCTGTAACTTGGAACTTTATTTCGTATTAATGATTCAACTGAGATTAGTTCTGTTACTGTAAATCCTGCTCCTTGCTTTTCGCACAATTCTCTAAAACATATATCAGTTGCCATGTCCATGGGCGCAAGGATGAATGGCTTTTTTTTAAGAATTTTGTTTATATTAATATTTTTCATATTAAATGTTTATCTTTTGATTTTTTATTTTCGTTGTTGTTTGTGTTAGGATTGCAGTTCTGCTTCCTCTTTTGAAGGAATGTACGGCACTAAGATTATTTGCGTTTCGTTGTTGTATATTTGTACGTAACCTTTTGTTTGAATTTCATTCATAATCTGTTTAACCAAATCTTCTTGAGCAAGTTGTATTACTCCAGATGGGATTAAAGTCATTGTTTGATTGTTATCCATATACAAGTTTACTCTTCCATTTGTCTGTATTTCCTTTATAACGAATTTTGCAACTTCGTCCTGTCCCGCTTTCACGCCTTTTTCATATTCTTTTTCCAATGTTTGATTATACAAGTAAATGATTCCTGCAATTACAATTATTGCCAACAATACAAATGTTGCAATTTTGTAATAGTTTGGTTCATTTTTTTTGATTTTTTTTCTGTCATAGAATTATTGGGTTTGTTTCCTTTATAAGTTTTTTTTATTATCAATATTTAATCACTATCAAGATTTAAACTAAATATTTATAAAAATATTTTTCGATTAATAATTATGAAAATATATTTGGATACAGGCAATATTGATGAGATAAAAAAAATATCAGAGATAGGATTAATTGATGGAGTTACGACAAACCCAAGCTTGATAGCAAAGGAAGGGGGGGATTTTACGTCAACAATAAAGGAGATTGTTAAGATTTTGAACAAGAATTGCATTAACAAGAATTTCACTGTGAGCGCAGAAGTTACAAACATCAGTTCTGCAGAGAGCATAATCAAGGAGGCAAGAAAATTGTCTGAGATAAGCAAGAATGTTATTGTGAAAATACCTATAACTTTTGAAGGATTAAAGGCAGTTAAGGTTTTATCTGAAGAAGAGATAAGGTGCAATATGACTTTGTGTTTTAGTGCTAACCAAGCTTTACTTGCTGCAAAAGCAGGTGCCTGGTGCGTGAGTCCTTTTGTGGGCAGAGTTGATGATGAGGGTTATGATGGAATTGAATTGATTGCTGACATTAGAAGAGTTTATGATAATTATGGTTTTAAAACTAAAATTCTGGCTGCAAGTATAAGAGGAGTTCGAGATGTTTCTGATTGTTCAAAGATAGGTGCAGACATAGTTACAATTCCTGCAAAGATTTTTTCCAAATTGTATTATAATCCTTTAACTGATATCGGAATTGAAAGTTTTAACAAGGATTGGAATGAGTATCTGAAAAAACAAAAGAAATCAAAGAAATAAATAATAAATGGTTGA
>JBFHXM010000089.1:0-4279 GCA_041598975.1 Candidatus Woesearchaeota archaeon
GCATAAAAACACAATAAATTTCAAAGAAACACCTATCGTAAAACTTCCATGGAGAATGGATTGGCCAATGAGATGGGAGAAGTTCCATGTAACATTCGAACCAGGTGGAAAAGACCATTCCAGCCCAGGAAGCAGTTACGACACAGGAAAAGAGATAGTAAAAGTAATATTTAACAGACAAGCACCCGAATACACATTCTACAATTTCGTGGGAATGAAAGGTACAGGCGGAAAAATTTCAAGTTCAGTTGGGACAGGTGCAACAATCTCAGATGTACTTAAAATTTACACTCCAGAACTAATCATGTTCTTATTTGCAGGAACAAGGCCAAATGCAGAATTTGACATAAGCTTTGATTTAGATGTAATAAAAATCTATGAAGACTTCGACAAACTCGAAAGAACATATTATGGACTTGAAGAAGAGAAAAACCCTAAAAAACTAGCAACACAAAAAAGAATGTACGAACTTTCAATGATTGGAGATGCAAAACCTCAAAAAAAAATACCAATCCAACCATCATTCAGACACCTCTTAAGTGTGGCACAATCTAATGATTTCAATTTCAAAAAAATAAAAGAAGCATACAAAGATGAACTTAAAACTGACTTCGACACAAACAGACTAAAAGAAAGAGTCGAATGTGCAAAAAACTGGCTTGAAATATATGCTCCAGAAGATATGAAATTCCACTTCAACGAAAAAATAACTGTAAAACTAACAGACAAAGAAAAAGAGATTGTAAAAACAACAATTAAAGCATTAGAAAACACAAAAGACCCTAAAGAGCTATTTGGAAAATTCAAAGAAATAACTGAAAAAAATAACATAGATGTAAAAGACTATTTCAAACTAATGTACACAATAATTATTGGAAAAGAAAAAGGTCCAAAACTAGGTGGACTCATGATAGAAAACAAAGAAAAAATATTGAAACTCCTAAAACAAGTTTAAATTAAAAATTTTCTATCTTCTAACAACTGCAATAAATTCCTTCTTACATTCTGTGCAGTAACAGCTAACCCTGCACCCGGAGCTTCAATAATAAATGGATTATTTTCTGGATATGCCTCATTAACTATCGCAATCTTGTTAGCAGTTCCAACCAAAGAACCAAGGGAACTATCCTTTGGAACTTCCTTCAAAGCAACCTCCAAGCTAGGCACCATGCAATTGTTTTTTTTCTTCATAGAAGCAACATACTTTAAAACATTGCCCCTCTCCCTTGCATCTAAAAACATTTTATTGTAATCTCCATTCAAAGAATGAAGTGATTTCAAAAACTCTTCAACATTATCAATATGCAAAAAATCTTCAGGAATAAAAGGATGCACTTGAATATCACATAAATCAACATCATAACCTGCAGTCCTTGCCAAAATCAACAATTTCCTTGCAACATCAAGCCCGTTCAAATCATCCCTTGGATGAGGCTCAGTATATCCTTTTTCCTTAGCATCACAAACAACATCATACAAAGTCTGACCCTCTTCAAGCCCACTGCACAAATAACCAAGTGTTCCAGAAAAACAACCCTCAATCAAAACAGGTTTATCCCTTAAATCCCTTGCATCTTGCAAAAACTGAACTGCACCTGCTCCCGCCATAACAGAACACGAATATCCATACCTGTGAATTCTTGATGCAAGCTTGTTAAAAACATCCCTATCATACAAAGCAAGTGGGTTCTTATTTGCAGTAACAAGACCATGATTAGTATTTTCCATAACATTCAAATGAAAATCCTTCATCTCATCTTTAACTGCTGTAACATCCACAAAAACCAAATGCTTGCCATTGCCATTATAACATCCTTTAACAACACCCAAAATTTCATCCAAACTCTTATATCCTGAACTCCTTAACTCCTTATTTGCAAAACTTCTTGAAACATCATAAGAAAAACCATTTGGTGAAAATAAAAAATTCCTACTTGAAGCAAGACCCACAACTCTAGTAGGATTATGATGAATCGAAGAGTCAGTATCTCCCTTTTCATAAATTTGTTTAATCAATTCACTCCCTACATTTCCTGTCGCACCTAAAATAAAAACATCCTGAATCACTTTACAATCTAAATAAAAGTAAAGGAAATTGCTTTATAAATTTTCCCTAAAATAGGTTTAAATCAATAAATCAAAAAACAATTCTTCATGAGTAATATCCTTGAATTTAACATTACTATCTTCAAACCTTTTCTCAAGCAATTCAAAATTCCTAGGGTTTTTAGTTTCAAAACCAACCAAAGCAGGTCCCCTCTCCTTATTAGTCTTTTTCAAATATTCAAACCTTGTAATATCATCATCCTTTCCAAGTAAATTCAAAAAATCCCTCAAAGCACCAGGTCTTTGTGCAAATTCTATTAAATAATACTTTTTTAAACCTTCATATTTCATAGCTCTTTCCTTAACTTCAGGCAACCTTTCAAAATCAAAATTACCTCCACTAACTATAGCAACTACATTCTTACCCTTAATTTCCTCGCCTAAATCCTTTAAAGCATCAATAGCAAGAGTTCCTGCTGGTTCCAAAACAATACCTTCTTCCTGTAAAAAATCTATCATAGAACTGCAAAGCCTATCTTCAGGTACCTTAACAATTTTATCAACCAACTTCTTTACAATTTTAAAAGTATTCTCACCAGATTTTTTAACAGCAGCACCATCAACAAAAGTATTAATCTTTTCAAGTTCAATTAACTTATCCTCTTTCAATGACTCACACATCGAACATGCACCCTCTGGCTCAACACCAATAATCTTAGTTCTTGGACTCTTTTCCTTAAAATAAGTGCAAGACCTGATATCAAACCTCCACCACCAACAGGCACAATCAAATAATCAATAGGTTCATCAAGCCACTCCAAAATCTCAACACCAACAGTACCCTGACCAATAATAGTCCTAACATCATCAAAAGGATGCACATAAGTTGCCCCTGACTTATTTGCAAACTTGACAGATTCTGCAAAAGACTCATCAAAAGTATCTCCAAAAAGCTGAATATCTACAAAATGCTTTCCAAACTTTTTCGTCCTTTGAATCTTCTGCAAAGGCGTGGTTTTCGGCATAAAAATCGTTCCCTTAATCTTAAAATAATTACAGCAAATAGCAACTCCTTGTGCATGATTGCCTGCACTTGCGCACACAACACCCTTTTTCCGATCATTACGAGACAAAGAATTAATAACATTAAAAGCACCCCGAATCTTGTAAGAACGAACAAGCTGCTTGTCCTCCCTTTTCAAAAAAACCTTGCACTGATACTTTCCAGAAAGCCTTCTATTATACTCGACTCGTGTCTCTTTAACAATTCTAGCAAAACCTTCTTTTGCCTTTTCAATATTCTCTGCATTCAATTCAGTCAACATAAATTGACCTCACAAAACACCTTTATATATTTTTGTATACTTTTGCTTCACACTCAATCTCAACCTTTGCTCCAACAGGAAGAGAAGCCACGCCAACTGTCGCCCTTGCAGGTTTATGTTCAGTAAAATAACTACCATAAATCTCATTCACTTTTGGAAAATCTGAAATTTCTGTCAAAAAAATTCTAACCTTCAAAACATGATTGAAATCAGAACCTGCAGAAAACAAAACCGCTTCAAGATTTTGCATAATTCTTTTTGTCTGCTCTTCAACACTCAAACCTGCAACTTCTGAAACATCATTAGTTTCAGGATTAATTGCAACTTGTCCTGACAAATAAACAACATTAGTGTCAGTATCAATAACTGCCTGTGAATACGACCCAACTGCTTTTGGAGCCTTATCTGTACTTACAATCTTCAAAACCATAAAAAAATCAAATAAAAAAACTTTATAAATTTTCCCTAAAATAAGAAAATAAATTTTATAAATATCAAAATACATAACCTAGCATGATACAAATAGCAACAGGTTTTGAGCACCTTGTAACAAATTATGCGCAAGAAATAGGATATATTTTACAAAATCATAAACTGGCAAAACAACATTTCGCATCAGGAACAAATTGGGCAGACCAACCAGTATATGCTAGAATCCCTAATTTTAGAAATATTTATGCATTTTATGAACTAATAAAAACTCCTGAAAGATACTTAATGTTACTAATCCCTAAAAAAAATTGTAGTAAAGATTTTTTTACAATAGGTTCTGCACACCTAATAAGTTGTTTAGGAATAGAAGAAATAATTAAATATGCAGGAAAAACAAAAGTAGAAAAATTAGAAGAAAGAATAATATTAGAAATTTTACAAAAAAATCAGATAAAAGAACTAGAAAAGATAAATAA
>JBFHXM010000090.1:0-4218 GCA_041598975.1 Candidatus Woesearchaeota archaeon
ACTGTTACACTTTTTGCAAGGTTTCTTGGCTTGTCTGGGTCAATTCCTTTTTGTATTGCTAAATAATATGCTAGTATTTGTATTGGAAGTATGTTCACAATTGGCGAGTTTGAACCAACATCTGGAACTTTTATATGTACATCAAATATTTCATTGTATTCAGGAGCAATTCCTATTGTAAAAGCTCCCCTGGATTTTACTTCATTTAAGTTTGAAATTATATCATCTTTGTTTTCATCTTCTGCTACTAATGCAATCACTGGAGTTCCTTCTTCGATTAATGCTATCGGGCCGTGCTTTAATTCTCCACCCGCGAAACCTTCTGCATGAATATAACTTACTTCCTGGATTTTTATTGCAGATTCAAGTGCTATTGGATAGTTTATTCCTCTGCCTATGATGTAAATGTCATTTCTGTTATCTAATTTTTTTGCAAGGTTTTCTATTTGTTCTAGGTAAACCTCATTTAACATCTCATCTACTTTTTTTGCAGTATCTTTTAGAGATTTTAATCCTTCTTCGTATTTATTTGCACAAGCGTATGCAAGAAGTATTGTAAGTGCCAATTGTGCAGTTGTTGCTTTTGTTGAACATACTGCGATTTCTGGACCAATGTTTAATAAAAATGAATAATCTGATTTCCTCATAATTGTACTTCCCATCACATTTACAAGCGAGATAACTTTGCCGCCTTTTTCTTTAATTGTTTTTATCGCCTCAAGTGTGTCTGCTGTTTCTCCGCTTTGAGATACAACAAGCATCAGTGTTTCATCGTTTATAAAAGGTTTGAAGTTTGAAAATTCTGAGCCAAATGCAAAGTTAATGTGTTTGTTTGCGATGTCGGAAAATGGGTACATGCCAGTCATGCAAACTTTGCCCGCAGTCCCACATCCGCATGCGTATATTCCAAGCGCATTGTTTATATCTTGTGCCGCCTTCATTATTTTATTTTTGTCTTGAATTAAAGATTGTTTGATTGATTCTTTTTGTTCCATTATCTCTTTTATCATGAAATGCTCGTAGTTGCCTTTTTGTGCCTGTTCTGGTTTCCAATCAATTGTTTCTGGTATTGCTTGTATTCTCGCATTGTTTGATATATGTGTAAATTCGTAATTATCTTTTAGAATTACTGCTTGCTTGTCTTCGATGAAAATTACTTGATTTGTGTGTTTTAAGATTGGGGCCAAGTCTGATGCAAGTATGTATTCGTTATTTTTTATACCTAAAATCAATGGTGAACCATCTTTGATTGCAATAATCTGATTTTGTATTTTATCAAGAATAACTATTGCGTTCCTTCCTTTTAATTTTTTAAAAGCAAAAATTGAAGCTTGTTTTAAGTCATTAATTTTTTTATGTTCTTCTTCGATTAATCTTACTATGACTTCCGTGTCTGTTTCTGAAAAAAATTGATGGGCCTTGTTTTTTAGTTCGTATTTCAATTCCTGATAGTTTTCAACTATTCCGTTTTGTACTAATGAGAAAGAATTGTTGCTTGCTATGTGAGGGTGGGCATTTATATAGTTTACTTTTCCTGTTGTCGCCCATCTGGTATGTCCTATTCCTATGTTTGATTGAGGAAGATTTAATGAGTTTGTATCAATGTTTCCAATTTTTCCGACTTGTTTTATTAGTATGAGGGAGTTGTTTGAAATAGTACTTATCCCCCAACTATCATATCCCCTATATTCTAATTCTTTTAAACCGTTAATTATTTTTTCAACAGCGTTTTCCTTTCCGATATATCCTATTATTCCACACATTTTGCTTTTTCGTTTTGTATAGGATTAATCATGGCCGTTTTTGTTTATAAATAGTATTAAAAAAGTTGTAATACTATTATGAAAAAGTTTATAAAAGTAAATACATTGTTTTTATTATGAAAGTACTTAAGGAAAAGGATACCAAAAACTATTTTATTAATACTAAAGAGATTGATTTGAAAGAGGTTTCTAATTTAAATAATAAACAAGTTAAAGATATTTTAAAATTGATTTCTGAAAAAAGCATGTACCCAAAAGAAATTGCAAAAAGGTTAAAGGTGCATGAACAGAATATATATTATCATATTAAAAAATTAGAAAAATCCGGAATTATTGTTGTTGATAAGCAGGAGAATATTAATGGAACCATAGCAAGCTTTTACAAGGTTGCAAGCGATTCTTTTTTTTTCAAGTTTAATGAGTTTAAAGAAAGTTCAAAGATATATGAAAGACAATCTTCGTTTTTATCTCCTTTTGTTGAAAAGTCCAGATTAAACTCTTTGATAATTGTAGGAAGTCCTGACCCACATGGGCCGCAGAAAGCAAGGTCGCGAGACGGATATTTTGGAATGGATTTGGCATTGTTTCTTGGTAGTTTTGTTTCTTATGTCGAAGATAGCAAAGTTAGACTCGATACAGAGGTTACAGATGAAGAACTAAGAAATAATAATTTAATCGTGATTGGGGGCCCGATTGTTAATAGAGTAACTGGTCTTGTTAATAAGAAAATGCCAATTTATTTTGATGAAGAAAAGAAAGGGATTTATTCAAAAATTAGTAAGAAAACATATTTTAATGATGAAATAGGTTTTGTAAACAAGTTCAAAAGCCCTTTTAATGATGAGAAAAAGATTTTGCTTGTAGCAGGTATTCGTAATTCTGGGACAAAGGCCGCAATTGTTTCTTTTTTGAAACATTTTGATGAAGTTAAAAAAGGGAACATGCATGATTCCAAGAAGATGTGCCGGGTTGTAGAAGGTGTGGATCTTGATTCGGATGGTAAAGTTGATGATTGCGAGTTTCTGGAGTAGGAACAATAAATATTTAAAGATATTTTTCAAAATAATGTTAGAATGAAAGAAATTGATTTGAAAGATTTATTGGAAAGACTAAGTTCTGAGTTAAATTGTAAGATTCATTTTAGATATGATAATGAAGGTGAAATCACAAATTTTTATTTTGAATCAGATTTATTTGAAATGACATTTTGGATAGAAGACTCTTTATTTACTATTGGAAATATTGAAGTTTTTGATGAAGGAAATGGACATGGAACAAAAATTGTTGAAATTGTTCTTGAATTTTGTGAGGATAGCAACTTAGAATGTGTCAAAGCGAACAAGGTTAAAAAAAACAGATTCAGTTTCTGGGAAGAACTTGGATTTAATTGTGATGAACAAGATTGTTATTATGATTTGTAAGTTTTATCTCATTAAGAAAAACAATGCACCCGCCGGGATTCGAACCCGGATCACCGGCTTGGAAGGCCGGGATTCTAGCCGTTGAACTACAGGAGCAACTATAACTAGTATATGAGAATAATATCGGCTTTATAAATATTTTTATCAAAATTGCTTTATAAATAATTTCACTTATAAACATATTAAAAGAAATAAAAAGATTTATTAATAAATAAACTTTTACTATTCTTAAGATGGAACTAGTACTAGAAAACCCGAGTCTTCTTAAGAAGAGTATGGAGATTATCTCCGATATCGTTCTGGAAGGTACATTTGTTTTTAAACCTGATTACATGGAGCTTGTAGCTTTGAATTCAAATAATGTAGTTATGGTTATTTTCAGATTGCTTTCTACAAATTTCAAAAAATATGACATCAAGGAAGATTTCCAAATTTCACTTAGTTTAGAACATTTTAGTGATATTTTAAAGAGATGTGATGATAAAGCCGAATTGGTTTTATCTGTTGATAAAGACAAGAACAAATTGAATATTTTAAGTGATGGAAAGAACAAGAAAGAGTTCGAATTGTCATTGATTGATTTTAATGATGAAAACTTGCAAAATGTTCCTAGTTTGAATTTCCCTACCAAAATTGTTACAACATCAACAAGTTTTACAGATGCAATTAATGATTTGAATTTCTTAGAGAATGGAGTTAGTTTCAAAATTAAAAGCAATAAATTTTCAATTGAAGGAAAAAACAATACAATGTCAGGTAAGATTGATTTTACAGAAGATATTGATTTGAAAACTGAAAAAGGTAAAGATGTACATTGCAAATATTCAATTGAGTACTTGAAAAAGTTTATCAAAGCAGATAAGATTGTAAACACTGTTGAGATGAGTTTTAATGATGATTATCCTTTGAAAATTGAATACAAACTAGTTGATAAATTACTTTTGGGTTTCATTCTTGCTCCTAGGGGAGAAGATTAATAATTTTTATTTACTTATTTTCTCTCTTTTCTATTTTCCTTCTTCGGTCCCTTCGGC
>JBFHXM010000091.1:0-4211 GCA_041598975.1 Candidatus Woesearchaeota archaeon
CCACGTTTTTATTTCATAAAAACTTCTTGGCACGGCTTTTTCACCGCTCCGCACATAGTCACTCGTTTTTCTCGTTCGGTGCATTTTTTGATTCTCAAAAAATACTTCAAATCCGCGCACCCACGTTTTTATTTCATAAAAACTTCTTGGCACGGCTTTTTCACCGCTCCGCACATAGTCACTCGTTTTTCTCGTTCGGTGCATTTTTTGATTCTCAAAAAATACTTCAAATCCGCGCATCCACGTTTTTGATTGTTCTTTTAAATTATTTCTGCGTTATTTAAATTTTAATATAGAAAAACTATTATTAAAATTTAAATGCCTCGAACTAATTCAAAATACCTACTCAAAAACTTTTGGTTGGTTAATTTAGTTGGTGTGTTTTTTTGATTAAAGGAAATGTTTATATATAGGTTTTTTTTTTTTTTGTTAGAATGATTGAGTTGGAGAAGAAATTTTTAGCTAGGAAGTTGCCAGAAGGTTTGGAAGGTGCTAAGTGTGAAGAAATGGTAGATATTTATATCCCCAAGGAGGCAAGGCATGCTTATTTAAGGGTCCGTAAAAGAGGGGAAAGGATGGTTATTACAAAGAAAAAGGTAAAGGTTCCTGGCGATTATAGTGTTTTTGTTGAGAGTACAATTGTATTAGAACCCGAGGAGTATGGAGCTTTGGCACAGGTTTCTGGAAGGAGAATTGCAAAGAAGAGGTATTATTTGAAAATTGAAGGTGTTGATGCGCAAGTTGATGTTTTTGAAGAGGATTTAAGTGGACTAGTAATTATTGAGTTTGAGTTCAAGGATGCAGAGGAGAAGGAGAATTTTGCTATTCCGGATGTTTGTTTGTGTGAGGCTACAGGAAAAGAGTTTTTAGCAGGTGGGCATTTGTGTGGGAAAAGTTATTCTGATATTGAAGAAGATTTGAATGGGTTAGGGTATAAAAAGATTTAGTTTTTATTTAATAATATTAATTTTCCTGAGGTTAAACTTTTTGTTATTTGATTTTTGTTGAAGTATATGGTCTTTTAGTTTTTCTGCATCTTCAAATACTGGGTATTTTTTCAGTTGGAGTTTGTTTTCTTTTACAAGTTCGTGTTCTTCTTCATCAAATAGGTCTGTTTTACTTAAGTAGATAGTGATTGGCTTGTTGTAGTTTGCAGTTTGCTTTAGGAGCTTGATTTGGCTTTTGATGGAGTAACCGCAGTTTTCTGTGAAGTCAAGTACGAATATTATTGCTTCTGAATGTTGTGAGATTACAATTTTTGCTCTTTCTTCTATGTCATTTGTTTTGTCTTTTCTGTTTAGAAGGCCTGGAGTGTCTATCATCTGGATTATTTTTTCATCTCCTTGTTTTAGGTAGCCAAACATTAAACCTTTTGTTGTGAAGGGATAGTTTTGTATTTCTACATTGCTTTTTGATAGTTTGTTCATTAGGGTTGATTTTCCTACATTAGGAAATCCTGCGATTGCAATTGTATAGATTTCTTCGAATTTTGGAAGTTTGTTCATGAATTTTCTAGCTTCTTCTAATGTGTTGAAGTATTGCTTATTTTTTTTGAAGTATGAGTTTACTTTTCCTAGGTATTTTTTCATGATGAAACTTATTGTTTGCTGGGTTTTTGCTTTTTTAAGCTTGTTTTCTGTATTTTGGGTTAGTTCATCTATTGTTTGTATTATCCAGCCGATTCTTCTTATTGCATCTTGAATATTTGCAGTTTTTGTGTCTGTTGTGTTTATCAGTTTGGTGTAGATGTCGTCTACTTTGTTGAATTTTGGGAATCTTGTGATTATTTTTTTGAGTGAATTGTGTACTCTTTCATTTAGATACCTGATTTTTTGAAGTTCTAAGTCTTTTCTTTTGTTTAATTTGATTTCATCGATAGTTTTCTCTTTTTTGCCTGGGCTTTTGTTTTTTTCATATCTTTCATCTATTTTGTCTCTTTCTTTTGTTGCGTGTTCCTGCATGGAATTCATAGCATTATCTATGTAAAAAGAGTATTTTTCTATTTTTGGTATCTTGAACATATTATATAAGAATAATATTTTATTTATAAATAATTGTGGCGATTATTGTGTAACTCTTTCTATTTTATAACATTTGAATGTTTTTTTTTCTTTGTATTTTTTTAATTTTGTTTCTAATTCTTGATATGAGATGTCTCCTTTTATTTTTAATTCAAGACCATTTCTATTTTTATTTTTTTTATTTATACTCACACTAACTTTTTTCCCCCTGCAATTTCCTTGTCCTCTAAGCTCTTTTGCAATTAGATATCCAATATTAGGTTTTGATGCTTTGGCAAGAAAAACAATATATTCTCTTTGAGTATATAATTCTTGTTCTAAATCTTTTGCTAGTGTTAATATTTTACCTTCTAAAAAATCATGAAGCAATATCTCTGATTCTGAAGGTTCATAGATGTTACTTTTTCTTGAATATCTATCTCTTAATGTGAATCTCATTAGTCCAATGTATATCTCTCTTTCAGTTTCAGTTATTAATGGTATTGGATAGCCATTTTCTTCGAGGATTTGATTTTGAATTAATCTTGCTGCTCGTCCATTACCATCAGAATAAGGGTGAATTTTTACAGTTTCAATGTGTGCATCAATTGCTCTTTTAATTAATGGTAAAGATGTGTCATTTATTGTTTCAATCATATAATTTATTCCATATATTATTTCATTTCTTCTTATAGGTGGAGAAAATTCTCCAAATTGAACTTCTGTATTTCTGAAATTTGGTGTAGGGTTATCTTTTGGGTCTATTAAATTTCCTAATACTGCCAAAGTTCCTAATGTTATTCCATTTTGTTGTAAGAATTCTCTAGCTTTTAGTAATTTTAAAAAACAATCATTTTTTTTTCTCCTTTTTTGTTTGTATAATTGCAAGTTAGGTTTTTCTATTTTTAATGATTGTCTGATAGCTTCTATTCTTGCGTTTTCCTGGAATTGCAATTGAAGACTTTTAGAAAATTCAGGGTGTTTGTTGATTTTTGCTATTTTTTCTTCAATTTTTTCTATTAAAGGCATATTTTTATTACTCTTTTTTTATTTATAAATGTAGCGATTTGTTACTACTAATAGTGACAATAAATTCATTTTTGATAAGTTTTTTAATATCTTGATTATTATTCTATATTATAGTTTATTTAAAATGAGTCAGAAGGATATTATTGTTAAGGGGGCAAGGGAGCATAATTTGAAAAATATAGATGTTACTATTCCTCGAAACAAGTTTGTGGTTATTACTGGGCTTTCTGGCAGTGGTAAGTCTACACTTGCTTTTGATACGATTTATGCAGAGGGGCAGAGGAGGTATGTTGAGTCTCTTAGTGCTTATGCTCGTCAGTTTTTAGGACTTATGAATAAGCCAGATATTGATTCTATTGAGGGGCTTAGTCCTGCTATTTCTATTGAGCAGAAGACTACTTCCAAAAATCCAAGGTCTACTGTTGGCACTGTTACTGAGATTTATGATTATTTGAGACTCTTGTATGCTAGAATTGGTGTTGCGCACTGTCCTAAATGTGATACGAAGATACAACCTCAAAGTCCTGAAAATATTGCTAATATTATTATGAAAGATATTGGGAAGAAATTAATTATTTTAGCTCCTATTATTCGTGGTCAGAAGGGTACTCATGAAAAAGTTTTTGAGAAGCTTTTAAAGGATGGTTTTTCTAAAGTTAGGGTTAATGGTGAGATTTATGATTTGGATAATGTGAAGGATGAAGTGAAACTTGCAAGGTATGAAAAACATTGGATAGAGGCAGTTGTTGATAGGATTGTTGTTAGTCAGGATGGCAGGCAAAGGATTAGCGATAGTGTTGAGCAGGCTTTGAATTTTGGCCAGGGGAGCATTATAGTTCTTGATGTTCAAAAGGAAGAAGAGTTTAGGAAGAAGCATAAGTTGTAGTTTGGAGATTTTTATTTAAGTAAAGTTTCAAATAATTCTTTATGATTTTTGAATATTTTATCTGCTTTTTTTAGATGTTCTTTTGAGACTGAAGTCTCTATTGCATAAGCTGTTATTTTAGCAGAATTTGCACTTTCAACTCCCAAAGGTGAATCTTCAATTATTATACAATCTTTGTTTTTTAACTTTGTCTCTTTGAGTGCTTTTAAATATGGGTCAGGATGTGGTTTTGAGTTTTTCACATCGTTTGCACTGATTATGTCTTCAAATATGTTTGGAAAGTGTTTTTTTATTTC
>JBFHXM010000092.1:0-4079 GCA_041598975.1 Candidatus Woesearchaeota archaeon
ACTGTAAAAGTTGTATGTTCGTGTGTGAGCGAGTATATTACTTGCCCTTGTCCTCAGCCTACTTGGCTTGAAGTTGCTTTTGATTTTGAATTTATGTTGTTTTCTTTTTTGGCAATGGTATTTGTTTATGTTGTTTGGAGTTTGCTTGAGAGGGGGTAATTATAATTCTATGAAGTGTCCTTCCTTATATATTCTTTTTTCAAATTCTATATCATCTTCATGTCCACTTTGATCTGAAATATATCTTACTCTAATTATTCTTCCTCCAAGTTGATTTTCAAGTAAGGTTATTGCTCCTAGTTTGTCTTTTACGCCGTGGAAGAGTATTTCTTCGCCATTTTCAAATCCTGCCTCATTTTGGAGTTTTTTCATTTCTTCTTGATTTTTTGCTACCCATAAATAATGTTCTAATGTGAATCCATGACTTTGTCCAAATTTATAGTTTGCTTTACGAGCGATTTCTTGGGCTTCTTCAAGTGATAATTTTGATACTTCTGAACTTCCTGCATATGACCTTGCTCTTGCGAGCCTATATGAATATTCTGCTTCTTGACTTGGGTCTATATGAAAAATTAATCCATCTTCTCCTCCGTATTGTATGTAGTCGATGTGTACTTCTACTTGTAATTCATTTTCATCAATTGGTTGCAATGTTACATTTCTTCCTTTTAATATTTTTTTTGATATTAATGTGAAATATTTTCTTCTGTTATGTGCTTGTATTTTTAGTCCTGTTTTTTTTATTGCTTCACATAATGAAACTTCATTTTTTGGAAAATTAGGCATTATAAATGTGTTATCAAATAAGTTTTGCCTGAATTTTATTATGGCGTTGTCTATTCCCATATATTTCATAATTGGTGGACCATGTTCAATATGCATTACTTCCATTCCATCTTTTTTAATGGCAATTGTTCTTAGCAGTTTATTTTTTTTAAAATGCGCGTGTTCTAAACTTACAGGTACTCTTTGTCCATCTGGGCTTTCACAAACTATTCCTGTGTTTGGTGGTGCAGGTAAAAAATCGACTTCAAGTTTATCGTTGCCTCCAAGAGCTTCTAAACCTATTAAAGAAATTTTATCTTTTAATGTTCTTTGATATTTTGGGAGGTTTATGTAAGTCATTATATTATTTTAGAATATACTTTTATTTATATTATTTACTACAGAGTGATTACAAACCAAAACCTTTATAAATTAGTAATACTTAGTAATCTTAGGTAATACAAATGAAGTATAAACTTTCAATTTCAGTTGACGAGAAAACGCTTGATATTATTCATGAACATATTAGAAAAGGTAAGTTTAGGAACAGGTCACATGCTTTTGAGTATGCTATTTCTATGTTAGTTAGTGAGGTAGGAGAATGAGTGGTTTTAATAGTTCAGTTTCTGATAAGATATTTTTAGATACTCTGCCAAATTTTATTAAGAAGAGTTCAATTTCTGCAAAAGCAAAGTCTCAGGCTTTGGATTATATTCAAAGAGCAGTTGGCAGGTTTGGTAAGTTGAAGTTAGATCAAGAAACTCAGGTTATTAATAATGGTTCAAGAACTACTTTGTCTAAAAGAGGGACTGTTTCAAAGAGAACTACTTCTATTCCTGTTGAAGGAGAGGTTGTTAAAGTTCAGGAGATTATTAAAAGATTTCCTAATTCTTTTGAAGCTGAAAAAACAAGAGAGATTGAGAAAACTTTGAGTAAATTAGGTATGGGTGATATTGTTTCTCTACCAACATATTCTGATGGTTTGGTTAGTAGTTACTTGTTTGAAGGAGATGATTTGAATTCAGTTTTTGAAGGTAGTGATTCTGATGGAAGAAAGGATTTGGTAATGAGGCTTCTTGATACAAATTTGGAATTTGCAGACAGAGCTACACAGAATAAAGATAGTTTTGATACTAATTTTATTTATGATAATAATAATTATAGACAAGTATTTGTGGATGGTTTTGTAAAAAAATTTGGTAAAAAGGCTTTAAAATTTAATGGTCTTGAAAATTTACTTGATTTGCATGATGGTGCTTTAGGTGTTGAAGTTGAAAGTTTGCCTAGATTTATGCAACATGCTGATCCTAAATTTGCGAATGCTATATTAACTAACAAAGGTGAAATGAAATTAATTGATACTGAATTTGTTTCTGATTCTCCTCTTGCTAAAATTGTTTATTATTTATATGATAGGCAAGATATTGTTTCACTTGATAGCATGATTGATAATACTGTGAAAAATATGCAAGCTAAAGGTCATGTAGTTAGTAAGGAAGATCTTATGAAGGAGTATAAGGTTGTACAAAAACATGAGGATTTGATGAATACTGCGAGGTGTTTTGATTTGTCAAGAAAGAATAAAAGAACTGCTCAAAATTATATTGATGTAGGTAATTTTTATTTTAATAGGGCACTTAGAAATATTGAGGATGATAATTTTAAATCTAGTTTGATTGAATTTGTTGATAAGTATTCAAAAGGCAAGATTAAGTATTTGAGTGATGCTGAATTTAAGGAACTTGATAGAGATATTGATAGTACAAAAAAGCAGTTGTCAAGATATTTAGCTACTGATTTTGAAACTTTTAATGATAAGCAAAGAGCTATTGCTAGAAAAGTAAAGTGGGGAAAGAGATTGAAGAGAGGGGCTCAGGCTTTGGGAGGATTGGCTTTGCTTGTTGCTTTGGCTGGTGGTGCTTTTGGATATCATAAGTTTCAAGAAAATCAATTTGATTTGGAAACTGAAAGATTGAATGTTGAGTGGAGTAGGGATCATGTGGATTTGAGGGCACAAGTTAATCCTTGTGGCTTTGCATTTGAAAATGGTATGGCTACTAAGATATATAATAAATATTTTGAAAAATATGGTGATGAGAGAATAGGGGTTGCTGCGGCTTATGGTGCTGGTGAATTAGTTGATAGATTGGCAGAACATAATGGGGATGAGGATATTCTTGAAGATATTATAGATCATTTGCCAAAATTACTTCAACAACAATTATATGTTTATAGTTGGGCATTAGAGTCTCCTACTGGTCAATTTTATCAAGATAGATGGTTAACTTACAGGGGACCAGGACAAGAAATGCCTATGTATACTTGGTCTGAACTTGCAAATATACATACTACTTTTGAATGTTTGGAAACAGAGGAGTATAAAAAAAAATATGATGAGAGAGTAGCAAAAAGACATAGGGATTGGGAAAAAGTAAGTGAGATAATGGATTCTCCTATGTATAAGATAAAAAATTATTTTTATAAAAAAAAACATGGTTTTAATATGCATGTAAAAGTTAGATAATTATTTTTTATTTATTATCTATTTTCATTGTTAAGGAATGTTCGAATATCTTAATTATGTGTTTTAGTATTTCTTTTATGTTATAGTCTATTTCATCTGTAAATGTGTTGTTGTCTATAATTTTTTGCCAGTTTTTTGCAAAGTTTACTGATTTTTCTAAATTGTAATTGTAAAATAAATTTATGAACTCTTCAAAATTGTTATATGTTTTTTCTAGTAATTTAATGTTGTTGTTTTTTATTTTGTTTTTGGATGTTTTTTTAACAAGTTGTTTTATAGAGTCTCCGATTGCATCAAGCATAATTATTGTGTAATATAATATGTTTCTATCGTCTTCATTTGAGTATAGTTTTTTATTGATTATTCTTTCGCAGAAGTGTACATATTTGTTTATATTGTAATCCATATCTATTATATATTCCAGGTCTTTATCATTTTCTTGCATCGCTCTTATCAGTTCTTTAAGCATGTTTTTTAGTGTGTAAAATACTCTCTTGAGTATGTTATTGAATTCTTCCTGTGTTGTTTTAGATACTTCTGCTATTGTGCAGTGTTGTTTTCCTTGTTCTATTATTTCAAAACCTATCATTTCTGGAAAGACTTTTTTTTGTATTTTATAAAATGTTTTATGTTCGCTAAATTTAATGTGGATAATATCGTATCCTTTTTTGTATGCTGAAATTATTAATCTGTTTTGAAGTGGCGCAAGATTTTCTACATTTAATGTTATTTCTTTTTTTTCATGTTTGATTTCTGTTGGGGAAATAATAAGGTTTGATTCTTTTTCTTC
>JBFHXM010000093.1:0-4058 GCA_041598975.1 Candidatus Woesearchaeota archaeon
CGAAATGTGGCTATTGCTAGAGAGATTCCCTTGAAGGTTATCTCTATTAATTGCAAACTTAAGAAAGTTGCGGATACAGAGTATAGGATTTTGCTTGAGATTTTGAGTCAGCTTGGTAAGGAAATGAAGGCGACAGGTCTTGCAACTAATGTTTTGTACAAAGAGTTGTATGAAATTATTGATGCTGAAAGGAAAACTGTTCTTTTGGTTTTAGATGAGATAGATTCACTTATTCAGAAAGCGGGTGATGAGATTTTGTATAATTTAACAAGGATTAATCCTGAACTTAAAAATTCTGAAATTTCAATTATAGGTATTACTAATGATTTGACTATTATGGATACTGTTGATGCGAGAGTTAAGAGTTCTCTTAATGAAGAGGAGATTGTTTTTTTACCTTATAATGCTATTCAAATTCAAGATATTTTAAGTGATAGGGCTTTGTTTGCTTTTCAGGAAGGGGTTTTGAATGAGGAGGTTCTTCCAAGGTGTGCAGGTTATACTGCAAGGGAGCATGGTGATGCTAGGCGGGCTTTGGAGTTACTTAGGTTTGCAGGCGAGCTTGCGGAAAGGGAAGGAAGTGATAAAGTACTTCCTGTGCATATTGACAATGCAGACAAGAAGACAGAGAGGAACAGGATTATTGACATTATCAAGTCCCAGCCTAAGCAGTTCCAGCTTGTGAATTATGCAATCATTAAGACATCCATGAAGGAGAAGCATAATCTTGTTACACAGAAGAAGACACTTATTATTGAGCCGACAACTACAGGCGCAGTTTATGATTATTACAATAAAGTTGCTAAGGATTTGGGGATTAACTCTTTGAGTCTGAGACGGATTTCTGATATTATTGTTGAACTTGAGGTTTTAGGTTTGATTAATTTCAAGCTTGTTTCTAAAGGTAGATATGGTCGTACAAGGTTTATTTCAATTGGTCTTCCAAAGACTTTGTACAAGGAAGTGCTTGATATTTTGAAGAAGGATTTAAGCATTGAGGAATAAATTAGAGATGAAAAAAATATGTATTGTTCATGGAAGAGGAGCTAACGAAAAAAGTTGTTTTATTCCTGATACTAAAGAAAAACTTGAAAAAAGAGGAAATGTGAGAGTTCTTACTCCTAGAATAGGTTTGGTTCCCGTTATTAAAAAAACTATTGAAATTTTGTATAAAACAATTGGTGTTCCTGATGAGAAAACTTTTTTTGTTGGCCATTCACATGGAAATTTAGCACTTGTTACTTATTTGAATTGGATTGGAAGACAATCTTTTGGTCAAAATTCTAAATTAGGTGGATTTTATATGGTAGCTCCTTTTCATAGGGTTAATAAAAGAGCAGTAAGACATATGACTGCTAAGAAAACAAATAAATTTTCTTGGCCAATTAATAGATTATTATTTAAGTGGTATAATCCAAGAATGCAGAAAAATTGTGATATTTGGTCAAGCCTTCCTGAAAATTATTGGGATTATGTTGCTCAAATTTCAAAAAATAATGTTGGTTTTTATTCTAACATTGATCCTTTTATTGATGATGAACAGTTTGATTTTGTTATGGGAAAATTAAATCCTGAAATACATAGGATAAATGGCGCCAGTCATTTTACTTCAAGTGATGGTTTTAAAGAGTTCCCACAATTAGTTGATAGGATTATGATGGATTTAAATTAATTACTTAGATAATATCTTTATCCCTTTCTCTGTTATTTCCTTTACTCCTTCAAACTGTTCTAAAATATATTCTCCTGCATACCATAATTCAGGAACTTTGTATTGATTTTTATTTTTTAAATAATTAAAATAGTTTTGTGTTGAATTCAAATATAAAACAAATGCTTGTGCTATTTCTGGATATCTTAATATGGATTTTCTTACGCCTTCCTGAGTTAATATTTTAAAATAATCTTTATTATATTTTTTCATGAAATACTCAGGTGAGAGGTAATAATGATCTCTTACAAAAAGATGATATGATTTTACTTTTAACTTAAATGAGTAGAATGGATATGTGCAGTTTTCTTTTCCGAATATCTTACTTTTTTTCAAATGATTTAATAAGTATGTCATTAATCCAGTTTTTATCCACTCATTTGGTATTGGTTTGTCAAAACCTACGATGTAATTATTTGTCTTTATGATTTGTTTTAGTTTATTGAAATCAGCACCTAGTTTTTCGAGATGTTCTTTTATTTCTCCTTGATTTAATTTCGCTTTCCAATAAGGATTCGAATATGGAAGAATTTTCTGTTTTTTGAGTATCTCTTTATAATAGGGGGAATTTGTAATATGGTATAATTCAATATAAACATTGTTTTCTTCAACAAATGAGTCATTCATATTATATTCTGAATATTTATTGTTAATAAATTTATTGATTAATTTCCGATAGATTTATAACTATAGACGAACTATAGTCATTATGATAACTACTATTCAAATAAGTGATGATGTTAAGAGTGTACTTCAGAAGTATAAAAAGAGTTCTAAATCTACTTATGAAGATGTGATTAAGGATTTGATTGATAATTATGAAAAATCTCAAAGAGATGATATTATGGTTTTAAGAGAAGGTTATGAAGAGATGTATGGTTTGTCTCAAGAAGTGAGTGATGATTGGGATGATTTGGATGTTGATGGTTTGAAAGAGAATGAGTATTGAAATTAAAAGAGGGGATATTGTTCTTGTTAATTTAGAACCTGTTATTGGAAGTGAACTTGGTAAGACAAGACCAGTTTTAGTTATTCAAAATGATGTAGGAAATAAATATAGTCCTGTGACTATTGTTGCTTCTATTACTTCTAGAGTTTTTAATAAGGAGTTTTTAACTAATGTATTTATTCCTGCTAAAGATTCTAAACTTAATAAAGATTCTACTATCTTATTTAATCAGATAAGAACTATTGATAAAAGAAGAATAGTAAATAAATTAAGTAGCTTGGATGAAAGTTATATGAAAAAAGTTGATAAAGCCATTATTGTGAGTTTAGGCATTGAAATGTAATGATTTATTTTTTATTGTTTGTATAAGTATAAACCAATGTGCATAGGATTAATCACATTCTCACCAAAGTGATATATGATGTTTGCAGTTGTTGCCATGTTAGTTAGGCTAAGTCTTCCATCATAATTATAGTATTCAGGGAGCTTTTTTAATGATTCGATTAATCCTGAAAGAGTTGGCCTTACCATTCTTCCATTTGCAATCCCTTGTTGCATTAAAACTTCTGAAAATTCTGTTAATGTCTCTAATTTTTCTTTTTCTACAATATTTCTGAATATGAGTCTTTTTATTTCCCCATTGTTGTTTGCACATGATTCGTTTAAATTTGCATTTCTTCTGTATCTGTGTGCATTTCTTAATGAGTTTCTCCCTATTTGATCTTCTCCATTATGGAATACTTGATTAAAAAATTTTTTTAATTTCATATTATCTGCATGCCATAGTTTTCCTTCTGAAGAATCTAATTGATATAATTTCCATATTGAAAGTCCTATTAGGATGTCTGCATCTGAGGGTAAGACATATCCTTCAAATTCTGGTCTGGATGTCCAAGAACATATCTTTAATGTATCTTTTGGTTTATGTTTTGTACATCTTATATTTCTTGGACTGAATCCTTTAGGATATCCTTCAACTGTTGTTTCTACCATTGTTTTCTACTTAAAAGGAATTTGCTCTAGTTTATAAGTTTTTTATTTTTATCCGAATGCCTCGTATTTTTTTAGTCCGTAATGCCAAAGCAAGCATGTTCCAATTGTACATATTATTAATGTAATTATTAATAAATTCAAATAATTGGTTAATGTGTCAAATCTTCCATTAAACATTTCAACGATAAAAAAAGCATGTACTGTTGTAGGCATTATCATTACTAAATCATGCAATGAACTTTTTTCGAATAGTTTTGGGGTGAATCTTCTTATAGTACCATCTAGTTGATATGGGATCCCTTTGTATATTTCTATTCCTTTTACAAAAAAAGCAAATGAGTCTAAAAAGTTTGCCCAAATCATGAAGAAAATCCATGAAAATATCATATATATAAATGCTATTGC
>JBFHXM010000094.1:0-4010 GCA_041598975.1 Candidatus Woesearchaeota archaeon
AAATTCTGCTTCAGAAAGAACAATAGATAAGGCCAAAGCAAACTCATTAATTGAAACTGCAAAAGCAAGAATAAAATTCTTAGAAAATAATGAAATTAAAGAAAAAAAAATCTCTATTGCATTAATAAAAGAGATGCATAAAATTTTAATGAATAATGTAAGGGGAAATGACAAATCCTCTGGAGAATTTAGAAAAATACAAAATTGGATTGGAAATCCTGGTTCAAAACCAAATACTGCAAACTTTGTACCTCCTATTCCTCAAGAAGTTGAAAAATTAATGAATGAATTGGTTGAATACATAGACACTTATGATGAAATGCCCTTATTATTGAAATGTGCATTTATGCATTATCAATTTGAGACAATACACCCTTTTTGTGATGGAAATGGAAGGATAGGAAGGGCATTAATTATATTATATTTAATTAAAAAAAATAAGATATCAAAACCTCTATTGTATATTAGTGGTTTTTTTGAGAAATATAAACCTGATTATGCAAGATTATTATTAGAAGCAAACAAAAAAGGAAACTTTAGAGATTGGCTTTTTTTCTTTTTAGAAGCAATAAAAATTCAATCAGAAGATGCATTGGAAAAAGCAATAAAACTTCAAGAATTAAAAGAAAAATATCGTGAGCTTGCTCAAACTAAAACACAAGCAAATAATATACTTGAAGTAATAGACAAACTTTTTATTGTACCATATGTTACAATTAAGAAAATATCAGAAATAACAAAAACAACTCCTCCTACTGCAAAAAGATTAATTGAGACATTAGTTGAATTAGGCATTTTAAAAGAAAAAGAAGAACAAAGGGAAAGAAACAAAATATACCGAGCACAAGAAATCTTAGAAGTTATATCAAATTAAAAAATGATGAAAGATAAAAAAGAATCAAAATTGGATTATGATTTTGAAAACGACACACTATTTATTTTCCCAAGAACAAGAAATCCCGAAAAATACAATATTTCAGAACACATAGATGATTTTATTCTAGATTTTGATGACAAAAAAAATGTAATAGGGATTGAAATATTAAATGCATCAAAAGTGCTCAAACTTGCTAAAACCAAACTAATGAATATAACAAATTGGAATTTTACAATAATTATTGACGAAAAAACAATTAAAATAGACATTAACATGAAATTTCAAATGAGAAACAATTTCTTTCAAAATGTTGTTTCAATAGAAAAAATAAATGAAGATATGTTATCTCCTACACATGCAAACCTTGCTATTTGCTAATAAATCCTACACTTCCTTCCCCTTCTTCCAAAGTTCATCAAAATATTTCTCTAGAGCAACTAACAAAGCCTTATTCCTACTAATCAAACTCAATCTTTCCTCTTTGTTCTCATAGCTCTCCAATCCTAAAATAAATTCATCATAATCTTTTAATAAAAAATATACTAACTCATCAGAATCTAAATATTTTATCTTAGCTCCCAATTTGATACATTCTTTAATGTTCTTTTTATTTTCATCAGTTACTTTTCTAACAAGAATTCTAACATCAACACCTCTATTCAAAGCTTTGTAAAGTGACATGTTACTGGCAAATGTACCTTTGAAGATTGGCGCTACTTGTATTAACCTTTTCCTAGCCCTGTTTCTTAAGGAAATTAAAGCATTCAAATGTTCCTCTCTGCCTGTAAACGTATATACTGAAGGTGCATTCTTTTCCAAATAAAATGATTTAGGCTTAAATGTAACCTTTTCAACCTCATCAATACTTTGATTAATCTCTGTTTTTTTCAATTCTAAATATTCTTTCAAAGCATTCTTAATATTATCAATTTTATATTTCTTAGGATTAGTAGGAATTATATTCACAAATCTTTTCTCAACAAGAGAATTAAGTACAGAATATATTCTCCCCTTTGGCACCTTAGTATTTTTATATATATTATTAGCATCTGAACTATCAATACTAGCTAAAAATATAATAATCTCTTTTTCATAACTATTTAAATTCAAATTATCAACAAATTGCATTAGTTCCATAAACTTTTAAAAGTTGTTTCACATATTTAAATGTTTCTATTGATTTGTAATAAACATGAAAAACAATACAATAGGATTCACAACAGGATGTTTATACAGGACACCAATTACATTTAATGAAAGAATAAAATTATATTCTCGTTTAGGGGCAGATGCAATAGAACTCTCTTTTCCGACATTTAAAGACTTAAATCAATATGAATTAACAAACGAAACAAAATTGCTCTTAAATCAATTCAAAACAGTCACAATACATGCACCCTGGAAAGAATCAAGATATAATAATAACAAAGAAACAAGAAACGCTATTAGAAAGCTAACCCACCTACATAATAACCTTCAAACCCAAGGAATAGTCTTACACCCTGACACAATAGATAATTATGAAATATTAGTGAGCACTAAATTACCATTTTTATTAGAAAATATGGACGAGAGAAAAAAAACTGCCACATATCCTGAACATATACAAAAACTAAAAGACAAATATGCTTTCGGATTTGTTTTAGACCTTCAGCATGCTTATGAACACGACCCAACAATGCAACTAGCACAAGAACTAATAGATGTAATGGGAGATAGGTTGCACCATTTACATGTAAGTGGTCATAGCAAGAAAGAAATACATGTTCCCACACACTTAGCAGACAACAGGCAGGCAATAGAGAAGATACTCCAACTTAAACTAAAGGTACCAAAAATACTCGAAGGGATACTCTTAGAAAATATACCAAAAACAATAGCAAAAGAACTAGAATATGTGAGAAAATTTGAACAATAATTATTTCATCTACTTATTACTAACAATATTCATTATCATATTAATACCAATAATTATTATGTTTATTAAATAAAAATTATGCCCAAAAAGGTTGTTGCCTTCCCCTTTCTTCGAGAATAGACTCCTCTTCAATAAAATCATTTTTTCGTTTCAAATACCAGTACTTATCCTTAAAGAAATTTGGAGCAATCATTTCAATGGCTTTTCCAGCAGCAGTAGGTCTGAACCAATAAGTTCTTTGTGGCCCTTTACCATTCATAGTAACTGCTCTGCAACCCTCCACAATTTCAAGATAGCCTGCCCCAATAAGCCTGCCAACTGCATCATTTGTAATAGTTCCATTCTCATCAGTTTGATACAACCTGTTCTGGTGATATTCCTGCATATCTAAAAACCTCTGACTAATTATTCTTATATCTAACTTATCCAATAAAGATGTCTTTTCTTTTCTCATATTATACTTCAAATGAAAATCATTAATATACTTTTCTACTATTCCAAAGGCAAGTCTTCGCTTTCATATACACTAAGACCTACACCATGAAAAGCAAGTGCCTTAGTAAGTGCCCTTTTAATTGCAGTATTAATGTTCATTACATCAATTCTTTCAATAGGGAGTGCCTTATTAAAATGATCAGTGATAGGGTAAAATTCTATATGTTCAATCCCATTTATAATCACACCCACCTTCACAAAAGCGCCCGCTTTCTCACTCACAGCAAAAACTGGCTTGCCAGTACTATAAACAACACCTTCCTTCACACCTTCCTTCTCATATACTTTGTAAGTTGCATCAGGGTAAAGTAACTTTGTCTGCTTCCAAGCCTCAGCCCAGCTTACATAATTAAACCTGCCCTTCTTCTCAACTTTGCACTTAACCTTGCTCAATTCCGCAAAACTATTCTTTTTATCCATAAAATAATCTTACAAACATCCCCCTTATAAACATTACTAAAAAATTATGTCCATCATTTTGAAGGTACTTCAAATTCAATTAAATATTCATTATTTGTTTTAGGATAAAAATCTAAATATATTTTATATTTGCCAGATTTGTAATTAACACTCTTATAAGGAAAGTCTACACTATCCCAACAAACCTCTTTCTCTTCACCTGGTTTCAAAACAAAACCTGAATCTTCACAAGTCCAAGTTCCAGAATGAATATCCAAGCTTCCCAAGTGTTTAATAAATTTAACATTATCCATCTTAATT